>CAYTWK010000158.1:0-5289 GCA_964442095.1 uncultured Caulobacteraceae bacterium
CCATGTCTTGATAATTTATGCTTTGGCTTTTTAGACTTTCCATATCATCGCCAATTAGTCTTGCCTCTGCCTCCCCGTCCCAGACACCGCGCACTTTCACGAGTTCGCCGCTTTCTTCGTCGGTCCACAGAGTTTTGCCCATTCGCGCCTTATTCGATTTAATAAGCCCCGATGCCGCACCCAAAATATGGCTAGTGGAGCGATAATTTTTTTCAAGGCGAATGGTTTTAGTGCCGGCGAAATCCTTTTCGAAACGTAAAATATTCTCAACCTCAGCACCACGCCAGCCGTAAATTGATTGATCGTCATCACCAACAACACAAAGATTTTTATGGCCACCCGCCAATAGCCGCAGCCATAAATATTGCGCAACATTGGTGTCTTGATATTCATCAACCAAAATATATTTGAACCGCTTTTGATAGGTTTCTAATACATCAGTATGGTTTTGAAAAATTTGAATCATTTCCAAAAGCAAATCACCAAAATCGACGCAATTTAGTGTCTTTAGTCGGCTTTGATAAATCTCATAAAGCTTTATGCCGCGCCCATCGGCAAATTGGAAAGCCTCGCCTTTTGGCACTTTGGCGGGTGTCAAAGCGCGGTTTTTCCAACCATCGATAATATAGGCGAGCATACGCGCGGGCCAACGTTTGGGGTCGATATTCTCGGCCTCGATTATTTGCTTTAAGAGCCGAATTTGATCATCGGTATCTATAACAGTGAAGGTCGATTTAAGCCCCGCAAGTTCGGCATGAATTCGCAATAATTTGGCACTTAAGGAATGAAAGGTCCCGAGCCATTGCAAACCGCCACCACCAGTTCCGGCCAAAATTCGCTCTGTTCTCTCGCGCATTTCATGGGCGGCCTTATTGGTAAAAGTTACCGATAAAATTTCAAAGGGGCGCGCACGCCCAGAATATACCAAATTCGCCAATCTACAGGTTAGAACCCGCGTTTTCCCCGTTCCTGCGCCCGCCAAAACCAATACTGGCCCATCAAGCGCCATTACCGCCTCGCGCTGTTCGGTATTGAGGCCAGCCAAAAATGGCGCGTCTGGCTGCGTGCCCGAAAGGCCCTGCATCGCGCGCTGTGAAATCGATAGTCTATAGGCGTCTGATTCTGTCATGAATGGCCGCAAGCCTAGAACAAGCCGCGAACAAAAGCATTAGTTTTTTTCACCCACTTTGTGCCAATAGGCAAAACACGCGCAAACTACTTGCAAGCGGTCTATTGCCGCGCCCGCTATCAATCTCGCCAATCAAGCTCGGCATTGATATTTCGCGCGCTTGTGCCACCCTCTCTAATGCTTCCCAAAACTCTGGCTCTAGCGCGATCGAAGTTTGATGCCCCGCCAAAGTGAAAGACCGTTTTACTAAGTTATTCATTCTCAGAGCCTAAAATTACTTTATCTTCCAGCCGCTTTTTTTCAATAAGATTTTCGGCCTTGGCTTTATTCTTTAGGTGCTTTGGCGTGCCAAATTCGATGCGATTATTTTGCGCGCGAATTTCCTTTTCTTGGCGCGCCTTTTGCTTTTTGAACTTGTTTAAATTAACCACAGACATGAATAGCCTTTATCAAAAATCGGGCAAAGATGTAAACTCTAATACTTCGCCGTTAATTGGATGCACAAAGCCAATTTTTGCGGCATGAAGACAAAGCCGCGAATAGCCATCATCAATACCATAAAGCCTATCACCGCAAATTGCATGGCCTATATATTGGCAATGCACCCGCAATTGATGTGTGCGCCCACTAATTGGAAATAGCGCCAACCGCGTTTTTTCCCCTAGCCGCTCAAGAACCCGAAACTCTGTGTGTGCTGGCTTGCCAATATCCCAATCTATCATTTGCTTGGGGCGATTAGGCCAGTCCTTTATTAAGGGCGCAACTATAGTGCCAAAATCCTTGGCCACACTGCCATGCACAAACGCGGCATATTCTTTGGACACTTTTTTCGCGGCAAACAATTTTGACAGCAATGATTGAGCATCCAAATTGCGTGCAAAAACCATCAGGCCCGAAGTTGCCATATCCAAACGATGAACCGCAAAAACATCGCCAAAATCCGCCGCCAATCGCGATATCATGCAATCTTGATTAACAGCGCCGCGACCCGCAACCGATAAAAGACCAGTTGGCTTTTCGGCAATTATTAAATCCGCATCGGTAAAATGAATTTGCACTTAGGCTGGGCGGCGCGTTGCGCAATCAAAGGCTTTGCGCGAAATAAGATTTGGATCATTAACCGCAGCGCTGGTTTGCTTTTCCATTTCTTCTTTGACCAAAACATTGACCCGATCGCCCGAAACGGCGGCCTTATCGGCCTCAGTAAATACGCGCTCGAGCCATAGATTTGTCGCCTCGGCGACGCCATTTTCAGACGACCACCCAGGGGCCGCAAGCGCCGCAATCTGCAATGCAGCGGCACATGAAACCGCCGAAGAAAGCCCGCGCGAATTAAGCGCCATTTGATTTGCGGTGCGAATTTGGACTTGGGCAGGGCTTTGTTTTGGCGCATTTACCGCCGCCGCCTCAGAGTTGGAATAGCTAGAGCGGCCTTGGATTGGCGTAGGTGCTGGCGCTGTTTGGTTTTGCGACGGCACGCTAAATTGCGGCACTGTAGCTTGTGGCGCAGCTTGCGGCTCAGAGACAACTGGCGCGGCTTCACCCTCATTCATATCCACCACAATCGCATCATCGCGAACTGGCGCCTGAGGCTGTGGCGCTTGGTATTGCGGTTGCTGTGGCTGTTGCGGCTGCGGAATTGTCCAAACTGGACCCCAAGATGGCGGTGGCGCTTGCACGGTATAATTTTGGGCAGAAGCACTCGTTGCAAACATTAATGTGAATAGCAATCCCATTTCGAAACGCATTTGAAAAATCCTTTAACTTGTCCCACGCAATGCAAATAATAGGCCAAATATCGCGTCAAAGTAAATAAAATGTGCCAAATTGGCGAAAATCAAAGACTATTTCTTTATGGCCGCTTCATAGCGCGCCGAGACCACATTCCAATTTACAATTTGCCACCAGCTATCAAGATAATCGGCGCGCTTATTTTGGTATTTCAAATAATAGGCATGTTCCCACAAATCATTACCCAATAATGGCGCACCCTTTTGGGAAACATCATTCATCAATGGATTGTCTTGGTATGGCGTAGTGCTAATTGCCAATTGGCCATTATTATCGACAATTAACCAAACCCAACCGGAACCAAAGCGCCCAAGACCGGCCTTTTTAAACTCAGCTTTGAAATTATCCATAGATCCGAATTTGGCGATAATCGCACTTGTCAATTGTTGCGATGGCGCACCCGATTGAGACGCGCCAATCATGCTTTCCCAAAAGAAAGTATGGTTATAGTGACCGCCGCCATTATTGCGAATTGCGGCCGGCAGGCTATTCGCGCTATCAAACAATTCCAAAAGCGATTTATTGGCAAAACTCGGGTTTTCAGAAATCGCACGATTAAGATTATCAACATAGGCCTTGTGGTGGCGGCTATGGTGAATTGTCATGGTTTCGGTATCAATTGCAGGCTCTAGCGCATTATAGGCATATGGCAAAGGCGCGAGCGTGAAACTGACGGCGGCAGATGGCGCGGTAATATTTTGGGTGATGGCCGTGGCCTCCTTGGTGATGCTTTTGGTATTTGCATGCGCACAGGCCGGAAGCATTGATGACAAAGCCAAAACGGCAGACAAAGATAGTCCGGAAGAAAGTGCCAATTTTAAACGCATCTAAAAAAATCCTTCTTTGTTAGCGCAAACCGCGCGCATACATTTTGGCGATAAAGCCTCATTAAAAATAGTCCGTATAAATACTCTAATCTATTTCACCCCAAAATGTTATGAAAAGTTAGTAATAATTGTAATTCTTGACGGCCCAAAATGTTAGCATTTGTTAGCATTATTACACCCAAAAACTTGCAAATGCGTGATATTTTATTTGGGTGACATCGCAAAACGGGTATTATAAATCAGGATTTATGGTGTGGGATAGCGAATTGCATACGGCCCATCTCCTTCCCCAATGTGGGGAAGGTGCTGAACGACTTGTGGGGCCGAAGCCGTAGGCGTAGCCCCAAGTGAAGCGGAAGGGGTTAATTCCTTGGCAAATTTAACCCCTTCAGTCACCGCGCTTCGCGCGCTGCCAGCTTCCCCATATTGGGGAAGCAGAAGGGTAGTAATTTCAGGAACAGTTCCCCGATATTTTTGCCGTGGAAAACTTCGGACAAGACAAAATAATTCAAGAAAAAAGCGAAGAGCCGCCTCGAGCTTTTTTTCTTTCCACTTCCCCCAAAACCCTGAGTGAGCGCCGAAGGCGCGAAGGTGGGGTTTTGAAGACTAATTCTCTTCCATCTTCAAAGCCGCAATAAAGGCTTCTTGCGGGATCTCTACTTTGCCGAGGCGATGAGATAGCAAAAGTTGCAGACTTTTGCGTAAATCGAAGAGCAAATTTGCCCGCAGCCTCGCTGCGGAAACGCAAATTTTAAAAGACAAGCAATTCGGCAACAATATCGCGTTACTAATTCTCTTCCATCTTCAGAGCTGCAATGAAAGCCTCCTGCGGTATCTCTACTTTGCCGAATTGCCGCATTTTCTTTTTGCCTTCTTTTTGCTTGTCGAGGAGTTTGCGCTTGCGCGAAATATCGCCGCCATAGCATTTTGCGGTTACGTCTTTGCGCATTGCCGAAATGGTTTCGCGCGCAATAATTCGCCCGCCAATTGCCGCTTGGATTGGGATTTTGAATAGATGCTGCGGTATCAAATCTTTTAGCTTTTCGCACATAACGCGGCCACGGGTTTCGGCGCGGCCCCGATGCACCAGCATTGAAAGCGCATCGACAGGCTCTTCGTTTACCAAAATCTGCATTTTGACCAAATCGCCAATTTGATAGCCGTCCATAGAATAATCGAAAGAGGCATAGCCTTTAGAGATTGATTTCAATCTATCGTAAAAATCAAATACAACCTCATTGAGCGGCAGGCCATAAACCAACATTGCCCGGGTTCCGATATAGGAAATATCCATTTGCACGCCGCGCCTATCTTGGCAAAGTTTGATAATACTACCTAGGTATTCATCTGGGGTTAGAATGGTCGCTTTAATCCATGGCTCATGGATGTTTTCCACACCCATAATATCGGGCATATCGGCGGGGTTATGAAGCGAAATTATATCGCCATTTTTCATTTCAATGTCATAAACCACAGACGGCGCAGTAGCGATTAGATCAAGGTTAAATTCGCGCGTTAGACGCTCTTGGATAATCTCGAGGT
>CAYTWK010000159.1:0-5251 GCA_964442095.1 uncultured Caulobacteraceae bacterium
GACTCATGCACCTGACTAGGGACACGAAGATCACTCTTAACCCAAGCAGCAAACGCCCCAATCAGAAAACAAAGAACCGCCGGGCTTGTTAAGTTGGAAAGAATCAGTTCGAAATTCATTCTGCTTCTCTAACGACCATTTTTTTCTAAATCAATCAAGTTTAGTCATTTGTATATCCGATATATATTAGAAATCTGGGATTTTAGAGAGGAATTATAATTATTTAAGACAAATCCACCTCGGGCTATTTTACATATTTAAATTTCAATTTCAGACTTGATATTCCCCATTGACACCGGTATCATTAATGGACTCATTGGATGCGTTTTAAACAAAGATGCAAATTGGTGATTGCATTTTCCAAATGCGCCGTGTGGCATTTTGGCATATTGCTTTATCCTGGGCTAAAAATAAACTTGCGCAGACTGGCAAATGTAATTTAATAATAGCAAAGATTATCGGGGGAATGATGTTAGTTCACATAGTAAATGCGTCAAACGCATCGTTTTACGCCGATTATTTGGACCAGATGATAAAAGTGCGCAGTCACTCTGTATTTGATGATGCAGACGATGAGTTAGACTTTGTTGAAGGAGTTGAGTTCCTTTTAGTTTTCACAAAATGCGGCAGACTTATTGAGCAAAAGCGTTTTGTCCCAACCTACAAAACTAAATGCCTTAGCAAAACTCTAGCGCCACTTGTTACTGAAGAAATAGAATTCGGCCCCGAAGTTTGGGAGAATACTCGATTTACTTCGCCGAATGCAGCGGACACACTTAGTTTTGAAAAATCAAATGCTTATGTTCATATTGGTTCACTTGAATGGGCCCTTACTAAAGGCATAAAGCGTATAATCGGCGTTGGGCGCAAACCATATCTTGAACGCGCAGAGAAAGAGAAATGGCCCGTGCGGCAAGTAGGCCCCCTCTTTGAATATGGAGATGGCAAATTTGCAGCTCCAATCGAAGTTCGCGCAAGCAAGAATATACTCGATACTTCTAGGATGTATTTTGGGATAAACCAAACGGTCACTTATACTGCCCCGCCGCCACTAGACCATAGAACAATTACAGCGGAGCAAATTCGCTTTTTAGATGCAGCGCTCCGGGCAAATGAAGAATTTGAACAGGCGCATTATTCTGCATAATAAGACCCTATAGCTGACCATGGAATCTGCAAGAATAAGCTAGATTATTAGGTATCTTTATACAATCTTCGATTTTGGAAATAAGGGAAAAAATTGGGCGGCGCTATACAGCCGCGAAAGGATAATGGTGCCTCCAGACAGACTCGAACTGTCACACCTCTCGGTACTCGATTTTGAGTCGAGCGCGTCTACCAATTCCACCATGGAGGCACTTAATTGGCGTGATAGCCAAGTCCAATAAATTTAGCAATCTTTTGACGTGTTTTTTCGCAGCGAAATAATAACAATGATTTGAACGCGGCTAGATGTCGCGGAAAAAATGGCTCATAATGCGCAAAATATAATCGCAATTATAGAAAAAACTTGATAGACTGTTGTAATCAAAGGTCGTGAATGGAAAACATTTTTAGGAAAATCGAAAATGACTGGCCCTATTTTGCGGGTCTTGCGGCTGTTTTGATGCTTGGCGCAGCGCATGCTTTTGAAGAATTTGGAAAATTACATCCTTGCCTTTTGTGCCTTCATCAGCGTGAAGTTTATTGGGCGGCATTAAGTGTTAGCGTTATCGCCATTATTATTCGCCACTTTAATTCGAGTAAATCCATGGCCCGCGCCTTCGATGCTTTATTAGCGATTGTCTTTTTAGCTAGCGCGCTTGTGGCAGGGTTTCATTTTGGTGTAGAGCAACATTGGTGGAAGGGGCTTGCCGGCTGTTCGGGCGGCACAATTGATCCGAACCTAAATATTTTGGATTCACTTTCCAAACCCATGGCCGCGGTATCATGCGACAAAATCCCTTGGAGTTTCATTGGTATCTCAATGGCTGGATGGAATGTACTTATTTCGCTTTTCCTAGCTATTTTATCAATCAAATTTGCAATAATTCCTGCGGCAAATATTTCAATATCTGCTAATCAAAAGGGCGATGCTTAATGGAAAAATCAAATACTAAACCACGCCCAATTGCCCCACTAGAGCTTAGTGACAATAGAAGAGCTTCTGAGCAAATTGCGCGTATGCTTCGGGTGGATCACGCTGGTGAAATGGCGGCGGTGGAGATTTACCGTGCGCAACGTAGAGTTTTTGCCTTTGCAAACACCAAGTCAGACATTGAAAGCCAATTGGCCCATCAAGAAAAAGATGAAATAGCGCACAAAGCAAAGTTTGATGAATTATTGGTGCGCCATAATGTTCGCCCTACTCTAATGGAGCCTATTTGGAAACCTGCGGCGCAAATATTGGGTTATGCCACAGCATTGATGGGCGAAAAGGCCGCCCATGCCTGCACAGTGGCTGTCGAAGAAGTCATCGAAGAGCATTATTTATCCCAAGAGGAAGAATTAGGCGATACTAATCCAGAACTAAAGGCCACTATAGTAAAATTTCGCGAAGAAGAAACCGCGCATAAGAATGATGCCCTTCAAAGCGGCGCCGAGGAGACATTTGGCTATCCAATTTTATCGGCATTTATAAAAGCAGGCTGTCGCGCGGCGATTGCCATAAGCCAAAGGGTATAATGCAAAAGCCCGCAATTTAAATTGCGGGCCTTATTATTTCATTTATTTATATTCTATGCAAATTGGCGACGTTTTACTGGTCTGTCGCCTTGCGGGCGCTCACCTCGAGGAGCGTCGTTCCTATAGCCTTCACTTCTTGTGCCGCGTCCACCATCTCTATCAGAACGGCCTTTTGGACGCTCAAAATGCGGTTTGCCGCCATCAGCGCGCGCGCCAAATTTCGAAGGTTTTGGCTTTTCTGCGCCGCGTTGGCGATTGAATGGACGCTTTTCATTTTGAATTAGTTCGGCGCGATTGCCTTCCCCATTATTGCCCTTTGCGCGTGGCTTTTTGTTAAATTCCCATGGTGCATCCGATGCATGTTCTAATGGCAAAACATCTGCAGGGTTATAATTATTGCGGCTCGGGCGTTCAAATTTGCGCTCTGGTGCACGACTTGCGCCACGTTTGCCGCGATTATCTTCACGGCTTTGTGGACGATTTTCACCACGGCTTTCAAAACGCTTGGCACCAAATTCGCGTTTGCGCGGCGCTGAATAAATATCATCTTCAACTCGTTCAGACGCAAATTCTTTAGTTTGATCGCTAAATTCCTGACGCTCGACTTTTTGTGGTCGCTCATTTCTATCTGGGCGATTAGAACGCTCGCTACGCTCACTTCTATTGCCCCTATCACTGCGGCCTCGATTAACACTGGCGCGTTCACCACGTCCACCTCTATCGGTGCGCTCAGAACGCTCTGCTCTAGGTGGGCGAATATCGCTCATTTCTTCGGACACTTCGTTGGTATTACTAGAAAGGCGCTTATCGGCCATAATGCTCGCGTCTTTACGACGATCTATCTTAGTAATATTTTGCGCAGTTAATTTTTCAATTGACCGCAAAAGATTTGCTTCTTCATTTGAACAAAGTGAAATCGCATGACCACTTGCTTCGGCACGTGCGGTCCTACCAATACGGTGGACATAGGCCTCTGGGGTAAGTGGCATATCAAAATTCAAAACGTGGGTAACGTCTTTAATATCAATACCACGCGCAGCAACATCAGTTGCGACAAGTGCGCGAACCCGCCCTGCCCTAAAGGCCTCAAGGGCGTCTTGGCGCGCTCTTTGGCTTTTATCGCCGTGGATTACTGCGTGGCGAATTGAAATTTGGCCCAAATGTTTAGCAACCTTATCAGCGCCATGCTTGGTCTTTGTAAAAATCAAAAGCCGCGACATAGATTGGTCGAGCAATAATTCAGAAAGCATCGCGCGCTTTTTAGCGGTTTCTATATGAATAATGGTTTGCTCAACACGCTCTGCAGTGCTTGAAACCGGCGCAACTTCAACGCGTTTTGGATTAGTCAATAATTCATTGGCAAATTTTTGGATTTCTTTTGGCATAGTCGCCGAAAAGAAAAGATTCTGGCGAATTTCCGGAAGCTTTTTAACAACCTTACGGATTGGATTTACAAAACCCAAATCAAGCATTTGGTCAACTTCGTCAAGAACGAACATATCACATAGATTAAGGCGAATATTACCTTCATCAATATGGTCAATCAAACGCCCAGGGGTTGCAACTAAAACATCAACGCCGCGAATAAGCGCATTGATTTGCGGCTTATAACTAACGCCGCCATAAACAGCAGCAATCTGAATGCCTGTGCCTTTTGAATATTTCACAAAGCTAGTGGCGATTTGGTTACAAAGCTCGCGCGTCGGCGCAAGAATTAGCGCACGGCAGCCGCGTTTTATAGGTGCTTGGCGGGTTTTGATTAGTCTATCAACAATTGGTAAAGCAAAGGCGGCGGTTTTTCCGGTTCCGGTTTGCGCGATGCCAATTAGGTCATGGCCTTCAAGAACTACAGGAATGGCTTGCGCCTGAATTGGGGTTGGCGTCTGATATGAAGCGGCTTCAAGGATTTTTACTAGGTTTCCGTGGAAGCCAAATTTATTAAAATTTATCATTTCTCTTTTTCTTTTATTATAATTGTCGCGCGAAGAGAAACACACGTGTTTAGACACGGGTTAGTGCTCTCTAAACCCTACAATCGGGGCTTAAAGGAACCCCGCGTGCTTTGGGTATCCGTTATGGGTAGGATGAGGCGCTTCGACTTGGGACAAAAGGTAAAACCTTTTAAAAGCCCACTCACGCAGTCTGCGCAAATATTCTGACGCAATGTCAGTGCGCGCTCTTTGGCGTAATGCAGGCCCTATGTCAATGGTGCAGCGCAGCAAGACACGCCTCTTGCAAAAACTGGCCAATAAAGGCAATAGAAAACCAATGACCGAAACGAAAATTGAAACCCCCAAATCGAAGCTAAATAATGGTTTCAATTTTGTATTTTTAACCGTTGCCCTCGATATGTTGGCAATTGGACTTTTAATTCCAATTTTACCCAATCTTGTTAATAGCTTTACTGGTGAAAATGTTGCAAAGGCCGCAGAATTGACCGGCTGGTTCGCAATGCTTTGGGCCAGCGCGCAGTTTTTATTTATGCCCATAGCGGGCGCTTTGTCGGATTATTATGGCCGCAAGCCTATATTCCTATTGTCAAATATTGGCCAAGCAATTGCGATGGCGCTTTTGGCATTTGCGCCCA
>CAYTWK010000160.1:0-5228 GCA_964442095.1 uncultured Caulobacteraceae bacterium
TCCGAAGCATGTTTCCTTCATAATTAGACATCCTATGACACTTAATGCGAAGGCACGCATTCGGTTACTGGTATTTCTACGGCATTATTTGGCACGCCATTTCTCGTCAAAATTCACGCCAAGTCTATTTGAAATTTTACCCTCATTCTATTTGCGCCTTTTGGCCTGTTTTAAATCATTCAACCTAAGCCAATAAGGAGTTCCTTTATGAATTATAAATTACACCAGACTATAGCATCTGAAGCTCCTTGCAAATTGTGCGGCGGTCATGAACTAAAGGTAATAGGAACGCAAGGTCGGAATTTTCTCAAACTCACGACTACAATCTGCACTGGCTGCGGTTTGATTCACAGCTATCCAATTCCTACTAAGGATGAATTGGACGCATACTACACAAAAAGATACCGTAGTGATTATAAAGGCGCATATACGCCAAAGCGAAAGCATATCCTACGTTATTCGCGTTGGTCTATGATACGCATAAAACAATTGTTGCGCTTCGCTAGCAAAGGGCAGAAACTGCTTGATGTTGGCAGCGGTAGCGGCGAGTTTGTTTATATTGCATCGCTATCTGGATTTGATGTTCTTGGCTTAGAGCCGCATGAAGGTTATTCAGAATATACTCGCAGAACTTTTGGTATTCCTATAATCAACGCGCCGCTTGAAAATGCCAATATTCCTGCTGGAAGCTATGACATAATAACACTAAATCATGTTCTCGAACATCTGCAATATCCGCTAACTTCGCTTTCTCACCTAAATCGCTGGCTAAAGCTTGGTGGCTTGCTTGCGGTAGAGGTGCCGAACATAGAAACTACCCAGCATTCACCCGTCAATCGCTTTCACTACGCGCATATTTATAATTTCAACCATGATACTCTAAAGGCTTTGCTGGAAAAGTCAGGGTTTACATTGGAGCATCATCCAGATTTTATGGGAACAACTCTTTTTGCACGCAAAACAAGTGAACCGAATCCAGATCGCAAAATTGCAATGCCCGAAAATTATCAGCGTTTGTCGCAATTAATGTCAAAAGAAATAGCCGCTGAAATTTACCGAAAGAAGAAGCCGATAAAGCGCTTTCTGGACAAGTGCCGACGCTATCCAGTGGAATTCATCGAAGCTCTCTTGATATGGAATCCAAAGCGAATTGTTAAAAAAGAATTTGAAAAAGGGGGTGGAAATTCTTTTTGCCAATAGTGCGGCGCTCTCAAAATATTTGTCAGTGTTTGTTAAAAATTTTTAATTTTAAATTTGAAACTGACCCTTGTTTTGCCACAATTGCTCCCTAAATTATTATGGAAGTCAAGATGTGCTTTGAAACTCAAAGCTGCCTCCGTCTTGTTTCGTCAGTTTTCTGGCGCTTCCTCCCCCCCCCCTCCAAGAGGCTGACTAACGGGCCGCGTTTTCGCGGCCCATTTTTTTTGCGCCGCGATTTTGCGCGGCGGGTTTTTTCTGCTTGCGCCAATTTCACCCTATTATTATTTTTCGACTAGCTTTATGGTTCTGGCAAATAAGAGGTTATTCGCGATGAAGATTTGTGTTTTTGAGATAGATGACGAATTACGTTTTGGCGAAGTTCGCGGCAATGAGGTTTTCACAATCGAAGGTGAGCCCGATGTTTTGGGCGTGGCAGGATTATTGCCTTATGAACTTCAAAACCCAAATCATACTGGTGAAAAATTTAATCTCGATTCCGTTATACTCCTTGCGCCTGTTTTGGTGCCGCCGCGTATTTTTGGCATTGGCCTAAATTACCATGATCATGCCGCCGAAACTGGCCGCACTGCGCCAGAGGTGCAAACCTGGTTTATGAAACAATGCACCGCAATAAACGACCCGTTTGGCGAGATTGAAAAGCCAGTGGCTTCCGATTTTGTAGATTTCGAAGTCGAGCTTGTGGTGGTTATTGGCAAAACTTGCCGCCATGTGCCAGCAAGCCGCGCTCATGAAGTTATATTGGGTTATTGTGTTGGCAATGATGTTTCGGTGCGCGATTGGCAAAGAGCAACTCCAACCATGATAATGGGAAAAGGTTTTGATACACACGCGCCAATTGGGCCATATTTGGTTACGCCTGATGAATTGGGCAATCTTGATGATTTGCGGCTTCGGTGTTTTGTAAATGGCGAAAAAATGCAAGACGGCGCTTTAAAGGATTTGATTTTCAAAGTTCCACAAATGATTGAACATCTCTCGACAGCCTTTACTCTTTTGCCTGGGGATTTGCTTTTCACTGGCACGCCGGCTGGTGTCGGGGTCGCACGCAATCCGCCGATTTTCCTTAAGGACGGCGATATTGTTCGCTGCGAAATTGATAAAATCGGCGCTATTGAAAATCTGGTTGTCAATGAAGTCAAAGAAACGATAATCGATTAATTATTCCGGAAGGCCCAAATAAATATATTTGGTTTCAACATATTCTTCTATGCCATGGTGGGATCCTTCGCGCCCGAGGCCCGATTGTTTTATCCCGCCAAAGGGTGCAACTTCATTTGAAATAAGGCCAGAATTTACCCCAACAATTCCCGCCTCTAGCCCTTCGGCAATGCGGAAAACGCGGCCAAGATCTTTTGCATAAAAATAGCTTGCTAGGCCAAATTCAGTGTCATTCGCCATTTTTAGGCCATCTTCATCACTTTCAAAGCGGTAAATTGGGCATAATGGGCCAAAGGTTTCCTCTTTGGACACTAACATAGTTTGATTAACATCAATCATTAGGGTCGGCTCAAAAAATGTGCCTCCCAAAGAATGGGGTTTGCCGCCCAAAAGAACTTTTGCGCCTTTTTTAATGCCATCATTTATGTGTTCGGTTATTTTTGCCACGGCCTTGGTATCAATTAATGGGCCTTGGGTCGTTCCATTTTCGCTACCATCGCCAACTTTAAGATTGCTAATACGCCTCTTAAGGATTTCGACAAATTCATCATGAACATTTGATTGCACCAATATTCGGTTAGCGCAAACGCAAGTCTGTCCGGTATTGCGAAATTTTGAGGCCATAACGCCATCTGCGGCGGCCTCAAGGTCGGCATCATCAAACACCAAAAAGGCAGCATTTCCGCCAAGCTCTAGCGCGAGCTTTTTTATAGTTGGCGCGCATTTCTCCATCAAATGAACCCCAACCGCGGTAGAGCCAGTGAATGAGAGACCGCGCACAATTGGCGAAGCGCACCAAACATCGCCAATCTCGCTCGCTTTGCCGGTGATAATATTAATCACGCCATTTGGAACACCGGCACGCATAGCAAGCTCACCTAGTGCAAATGCCGTTAATGGGGTTTCGCCGGCTGGCTTGCAAACCACTGTGCAGCCGGCTGCCAAAGCGGGCGCGAGTTTGCGGGTAATCATTGCCGCCGGAAAATTCCATGGTGTGATGGCCGCTACTACGCCCAATGGTTGGCGAATGGTTATAATGCGCGCGTTTGCATTGGGGCTAGGGATAGTTTCGCCATAAATGCGCTTGGCTTCTTCGGCAAAAAACTCTATGAAACTTGCGGCATAGAGGATCTCACCCTTGGCTTCGGCGATTGGCTTGCCTTGTTCCTTGGTTAGTATAATTGCCAAATCATCGGCATTAGAAATTATTAAATCATACCATTTTCTTAGGATTTGGCTGCGCTCTTTATTCGTCTTCTTGCCCCACGAAGAAAGCGCGCTTTGTGCGGCATCAATGGCCGCTTGCGCTCCTTTTGCGCCCATGTCGGGAACTTTTGCCAAGACCTCACCATTCGCGGGATTGGTTACCTCACGCGCGCCATCACCAATCCATTTACCATTAATAAGGCATTCGGTTCGTAATAATTGTGGATCATTTAATTTAATCATTTTCGCCTCGACATTGGTTTATGGCAATTTATCAAGAATTGAATAATAGGACATTGCGGCACTTAAAAGCGGATAACGCATAAAACGTCCGCCGGGAAATGCCGAATTTGGCAATTTGTTTATAATACTAAACCTTGTTTCATCACCGAGAATATAATCGCCCAATATATTTCCAAAAAAAGGCGCCAATAAAACCCCTTGCCCAGAATAACCCGCCGCAACAATTATGCGCTTAGATTGCTTTCTTACTAAAGGTAAGCGGGTTGGCGTTATTCCTAAAGCGCCGCCCCATGCATGGCTTATATTTGTGGCGCGCAATTGAGGAAAAATTTTACTTAGATTTGCCTTTACAAAACTCTCTACATCTTTCGGCCACGAAGCATCGTATTTTTCCCCGCCGCCAAATATCAGGCGATTATCTTGAGCTTTTTGGAAATAATTTAAAACAAATCTCGTGTCAGCGCAGGCGCAAACGGATTTCATTATTTGCGTATCTTCAAGGACGTCAGTTGCAATAATAAAGCTATAGATCGGCATAACAATCGCTTCTATGGTTTTATCAATCCCATTAAGATAACCATCGCCGCAAAGTAAAACTTTACTTGCGTAAAATTCGCGTCCCTGTGAAATCAATTTTACTTGGGGCGCAGTTTCTTCAATCCTATCTATTCGGCAGTTTTCGAAAATCGCTGCGCCAAATTCGCTTGCTGCCTCTGCCATTCCATATAATAGCTTTAGTGGATGAAGCCGTCCTGCGCCCATATCGCGCTGTCCGCCTGCATAGACATTAGTTCCCAATGCATCAGCAGTTTCTTCTTTGCTTAGCATTGTCATTTTATCATAATTATAGGAATTACTAAGGTGCGCCGCATCTTCTTCAAGGTGGTGCATCATTGTTGCTTTATGTGCCGCGCTAATAAAGCCATATTTAATATCGGCTTCAATTTTATGCTCTTCGACTAATTGGTGAAGATGGGCTTTAGCGGCTTCCGCGATTTCCCATAATTCCTTGGCGGCCTCATTGCCTAATTTCGCCTCAAACCATTTTTGATCTTGGCGATAGCCTGTGCATATCAGGCCACCATTGCGGCCAGACGCGCCTGCACCAATTTCGCCTTGCTCGAAAATGGCAACCCTAAGGCCTGCCTTAGCAAGCCTAAGTGCGGCGCCAAGACCAGTAAAGCCCGCGCCAATTATTGCGACATCAAAAACTTCGCCCGAATAATGTGGATTTTTTAAATTTGGCCGCGGCGCACTCGCATGATACCAAGTATTGGCTTTGCTTGCACCCAAAGGGAGCATTGTTCTGGATTTTGACTTTTCCATTTTGCCCTTAAGTGTAAGCTGGAGAAAATTTGTTATAACAAAAATTGAAAATATATGCTTGTCCAAGTTTGTCA
>CAYTWK010000161.1:0-5196 GCA_964442095.1 uncultured Caulobacteraceae bacterium
AAATTGGCGAATGACAAAGCATTGGCAAAACAAATTGCGAAAGCTGCACAAATAAAGTTAAGCAAGAACGGTGGAATAACAGAAGTAGCCAATAAATACATAGACTTGATAGAGAAAAGTCTGAAACCAAAGGAAGCCAGATGATTAATATTGCCATCAATCTTGCACGCCGAATAAAAAACAGATTTTTTGGATTCCTCTCGGCTCCGGCGAACGAAAACGCTGTAAATCATATGGCACTTGATAGCTCTGATGAAGCTATTCAAAGGGACGCCGAATATGCAATTATTGTGGCCAAAGCCTATTTGGAACAAATTTCAAAGCATACTAAATTGGATTTAGATGGAAAGCACGTCTTAGAAATTGGACCCGGCCATAATTTCGGTTCTGGCGCAATCTTAATGTGTTACGGCGCAAAATTAAGTGTTGCGGATAGATGGCTGCCGCCATTTTCACTCGATTATCATCCTAAATTTTACCGAACCTTGGCTGCCCTCATAAATAAGCAAGAACTGGCAATTGACACGAGCCCGCTAGAGAGCTTAGCCGTGGCGCAGTCGCATTCTGATTTAATCGACCTTTATCCAGATGCTGAAATGCTTGATCCGCAAAAAGGTGAAATTTTTGATTTTATTGTTTCCAATGCAGTATTCGAGCATTTGATTGATGTTGAAAAAGCCTGCGCTAATTTAGCTGCGCTTTCAAAGCCAAATAGCCTTCATTTCCATCAAATTGACCTAAGAGATCATAGGGATTTTGAAAGGCCGCTCGAATATCTTTTAATGAGCCCAAAAGAATATGCAAAATGGCTCAAATATGGTTTTGGTCACAATGGTTCGGCCCGTAGGCGTTTTGAATACGAAGCTGCTTTTGTAAATGCAGGCTTTGAAATTCTAGAGATCGAGGTCAACGGCCAAGCAAAGCCAGAGTATTTAAACGACTTTATTCCGAGATTGAGGGCCGCCAAGGGTTCAAAGTATCGGAATTTAGAAGGACCAGACCTAAGTGATATTGGCGTTCGCTATTATCTAAGAAAACCGAAGTCGAGTTAGACATGTGCGGCTTTGCGGGCTATCAACACTTTTCCAATAATCCAAGCGCAGTTGATCTCGCATTCCTCGAAAATGCTAATAAAGTGCTGCAGCATAGGGGCCCCGATGGCGAGGGCATTTGGCATAAAGGCGGGCAAGGACTGGCGCACCGAAGATTGGCAATTATCGATTTATCGCCCAAAGCCGCGCAGCCTATGCTCCATAGCGGCGGCAATTATGCAATCGCTTATAATGGCGAGATTTATAATTATAGAGAATTACAAAAGGAGCTAATCGGGCTGGGTCATAGTTTTAGTTCGAATTCAGATACCGAAGTAATTCTTTGCGGATTTATACAATGGGGTATAAATGTTTTCGCTAAGCTCGAAGGGATGTTCGCCCTCGCGATTTGCAATATCGCCGAACACAAGACTTATCTGGCACGTGATAAATTTGGTGAAAAGCCATTATTTTATACCAAAACCAAAATGGGTTATGTTTTTGGCTCGGCAATAAAGCCGCTATTGGCGTGGCCTGACGTTACAATTGAGCCCAATCTTGAGGCAATTCACCATTATTTGTCTTTGCAATATTGCCCCCCACCGCAAACCGCATTCAAAGGCGTATTTCAATTGCCGCCGGCGCATTGGGCACTAATAGAAAATTCTGGCGAGATCTCTCAAAGCCAGTATTGGTATGCCAATGGACCGACGGAAAGCCGCGCAAACGCCTGCACCGAAGAACTAAGCGAAGAATTCCTTTTTCACCTTGAGGCGGCCGTTAAATCACGAATGTTAAGTGATGTGCCATTGGGGGCATTTTTATCGGGCGGTGTCGATTCAAGTGCAGTAGTTGCTATGATGGCGCGCCATTCGAGCCACAAAATAAAAACGTTTTCGATAGGCTTTGATGAAAGCCAATATGATGAACGTAAATATGCAAACATAGTTTCCGAAGCAATTGGCACCGACCATACCGAAGTAATTTTGCCCGCAAATTCAACCGATAAACTCGAAGATTTGATGTGGCATCTTGAAGAGCCTTTTGCAGATCCATCAATCATACCAACCTATTTCGTATCCAAACTTGCACGTGAAAGAGTAGCAGTAGCCCTTTCTGGTGATGGCGGCGATGAATTAATGATGGGCTATGGCCGATATGAGGCGATTGCCCACATGAGCGCAAAAATAAGCCCTGCCTTGGCGAGTGTTGCAAAAACTGCACATAGCCTTATTGCACCGGAACTAGCGCAAATTCGCCCATTTGGCGGCATAAGGCGGCGCCTCAGAAGCCTTTTTGACAACGCCGCCACCAAATATGAGCCAGCAATCATGGCCTTTTTGAGCGATGATAAATTTGATAGCTATGGCCCAGAATTGGCGCAGTTTTTAAACCAGCCAACCAGTGCAATTTTGCAAAAATTATTCGACCAAAGAGACGACATTGTATCAGGTGCAGCATGGTGCGATTTACACACCTATTTGCCGGGAGATATTCTTAAAAAAGTCGATAATGCGGCAATGGCGGTTAGCCTTGAAGTGCGCGCGCCATTGCTTGATACCAATTTTGCAAACTTTGCGCTGTCACTTTACCGAAGTCAAAAACTTCCTAATGGCCTTTTAAAGGGCTTTATGAAAAACGCCCTTAGAGATGTTTTGCCACATGAAATCCTTTATCGACCGAAAATGGGTTTTGGGATTCCAGTTGATGAATGGCTTAAGGGGCCATTGAAAGCCCTTATGCAAGACACGCTTTTGGATGGCCGATTATTTGCTCGCAGTCTTTTCAATCAGGACTATATAATACGCATTATCAAAGAGCATGAAAGCGGCTATCGCCAGCACCATACGCGCATATGGACGCTAATAATGCTTGAGCTTTGGTATCGCCAATGGATTGATAGGCCGGTCGATAAAATCAAACCCTAGCCAAACATTTCTGCCTTATCTAAGAAAAAAGAGCTTTTAGTTTTGCGGCAATTTTGCCAAAAAACCCAAGCTCTAAAGAACTAAGGCTTTGGCCCTTTTGGATTGCCAAGGTCTCATCAACCATGCGCGCAATGCCAAATTTCTTGGCAACAAATTCATGGCTATTCTTGGCTCTTTGCTTCCATGTATCAATATTTGAAATAACCTCGTCTAGAGCCTTCGCAAGCCCTTGTGTGTCGTTCTTTTCAACCATCAAACCAGTTACGCCATTATCAACTGCATGGATTGTTCCGCCAGAATCCGTAACAACAACCGGAAGACCCATCTGCTGCGCCTCTAGAACGACGTTCGGTGTGCCTTCCCAAAACGCAGTATGAAGGAACACATCCATTGACGTCATTACAATTGGTAAGTCTGTGCGGCGACCAATGGCAAAAAAGCAATCTTCCAATTTGTGCTTTTTAATTGCTGCATTGACTTGGTCGATATATGGCCCCTCACCCATTAGAACACCATAAATGTTTGGGTGATTTTTTCGCGCTTTCGCAAATGTTTCAACAAAAAGCTCTGGCCGCTTCTCCTCGGAGAGCCTAAAGGCACCAACCACCACAATAGCATCTTGAGGTATATTAAGCTCTTTGCGGATTTTCGCCCGTTCTTCGGCAGTGGCTGGCTTTAAGTGCGAAAGGTTTACGCCATTTAAAACAACGTCAATTTTACTGCGATCATAATCAAGCCATTGCGCATATGAATCCGCACCGGGAGAAGAATTATTAAGCATTCTTAAGCGCGGAGACGCCATAAGCCATTTATACCATGGCCCCATATATTCAGAGTATAAATATGGAAAATTTGATGGGTTTACGTTTCGCGTAGATAAAATTACGCGCGGCACCCCGGCCAAAACTGCTGCAATCCCACCCCATATATTGCCGTGGTCTAACCAACAATGAACTACCTTGGGTTTATGAAGAGTGAACTCAACCCACAAGTCCAATATGTACGCATTTATCGAGTAAGGAATAGACTTTATTGCTTGTACCATCTCATAATTATCTCGGATTAATTCTACACCTTCGCTCAAAACCGGATTGCTTTTTACTAGAAGGTTAATCCTGTGCTCTCTTAAGTAGGGCGCATAATGGCCAGCGCTCCCTTCTAGCGGATAAATTGTCATTAAAGTTTGTTCTTTATGACCTTTGTCTGCTAAACCAACCAAAAGATTTACTAACTGCCTCTCAGCACCGCCTGCACTCAGGCTACCAATCACATGAAAAGTCTTGGGAAACATTTCTTTTTCGTCAAATGCACAATAACTATATTCACGCGAAAAAATTTCGACAATTTTTGGGCCCATCACTTCACTACCTATTGACTTAGGTAATTCAGATAGCCACTCGGCTTCTTTGAAATTTTTACTTATCGGGGCCTGTTGATCATTAGCAAAGGGATGTATATCCCAAGCTTCTAGCCAATAGGATCTATCTGTCATCAAAATTTTCCCAAAATAAAGTTTTTCTAAATTAAACAAGAATGCAGCTTAAGGTATTAATGGCCATTCGGCTCTATCCCTTTCTTAGAACGTAGCATATGCTCAAATCCTTTATTTCATCCTCGGTCTTATATTGGAACCTCGACCCAGTGGCCGACCTCAATTCAATTAAAAATTCTCTAAAGTATTCGGGATGCTCATCCGCTGTTTCACAAACGTATTTTGAAGCGAAGGCAAATCCGGCATTTTCAAATGCAGACTCATATTCATCTCTTCTCCGTTGGGCCCCTTGATGTCCTTGAGTATCTTTCAACCATTCAAGCTCTGTTTTTTCATCCATTAATAAATAATCTAAAGGACGGCTAAAATCCCGGTGATCCCTCAAGTCGATTTGGTGGACGTTGGTACCTCCGCGCTTAGTAATATTATAGACATTCTGGGAAGCAATATAAATGTCTTGGATATGTTCATAAACAGCATTTGAAATTACCAGATCAAAATAATTGTGCTCTAAGTCGCCCAACCGCTCTGAATCCATATATTGCTTAACAATGCTCTCAACATGTTCACCGGCATTGGCTAACTCAAGAAGCGGACTTACATCGGAATCGGTATGCCTCTGCAATATCAATTCGGCAAGTTTTTTGTAAATCTCGTCATGGTAACCAACTGTCCACTTCGGCAACCACCTATCAGATACCGCTACTTTTGCACCGAAAGCACTCATTACTAGCGTAGATCCAAA
>CAYTWK010000162.1:0-5113 GCA_964442095.1 uncultured Caulobacteraceae bacterium
TGCCAATAGACCTAGTGCAATCGAAACATAGGCAGGGACCATTGCATTACGCATGGCCTGTGACGAGCGCGCCAGATGACCACCAGCAATATGGCCAGTTTCATGCGCTATAACGCCCTTTAACTGGCTTGGGGTCTTTGCTTCTAATATAGTGCCAGTATTCATAAACATTTTCTGGCCATCGGTAACAAAAGCATTGAGGCTCTTGTCACTAATAATATAGATTTTTACGTCTTTTGGATCCAATTCGGCGGCACTAAAGAGAGGATCCGAAAACTCGCGCATCATTTTTTCTATTTCAGCATCGCGAATTAGTGATTGGGCACTTGCATTAACTGGCATAATGATGGCTTGCATCAATGCTAAAACGCCGAGAATTTTGCCAAATTTTTTATTCATTCTTCTGATTACGACAGATTTAAAAAAAATTCACCTTAAAATTATTATAGGTCGCCGCAAAGCCAATTTAATTATTGCTTTACAAACTCAAGTTTAGTGATGTCATAACCATTAAGTTTTGCTGCTTCTAGCAAAGGTCTTTTTTCATCTTCACTAATTGTCGGTGCGCGTGACAAAAGCCATAAAAATTTTCGGCTTGGCTCGCCGACGAGTGCAAATTTATAATCACTATCTAAATATAGAATATGATAATTGCCGTCACCTTGGGGCAAAGGGAAGGGTGCAAAATTAACCGCTAAAACCGCATTATTTGTGCCCTTAAGCGGCTTTGCGACACCGCGCGCAGTTTTTGGTTTGTCTTTATTGCCATCTTTGATGCATGTATTAAGGACACGAACCGCGCCAGAACCATCATTAATTAAAGAATATTGCGCCGTTACAAATTCGCAATTGCGCTCAAACCGATTGGGATAGCGGGCAATTTCATACCATTTACCCAAATATTTATTGATATCAACGGAACTAACCGGCTTTAATGGCGCATAATTGTTTGCGCCATTATTATCCGAACTGCAGCCGATAATTGCAAAAGAACACAATGATAAAATCGAGATTATTTTTGCAATTTTGGTAGTCAATTTTAATCCTCCGGATTATTATTTCCAAATAATTTATCTTTGTTGCGAGCCCACCAACCAGTCTTTCTAGGACCTTTTGGTGCGCTTTCAGTTTCTTCAGCCTTTGTTTCGGTCGGTTACTTCGGCTCTATATTTGGCGCGGCATTTGTATCTATACTAGATTTTTGCTCGCTTTCGCCTTCTTTTCCTTTTTTAGCCCTAGATGTTTTTGCGCGACTTGCAGGCTTTTCAACTTCACTAACTTCTACGTCACTAGTTTCAACAATTTCTTGCTTAGGTTTACGTGATCGTTTGGGTTTTGGATCAGTTTTTATTGCACTAGTTTCTTTTGTTTCGCTTTGCGGTTTTGTTTCTTGGCTCAATACTTCGATATCACGATTGGCTTGATCAATTGTCTTTTTACCGCGAGTTTTCCTTTGTGGCGCTATTTGCTCAATTGAATTTTCATTAGTTTCAGAAATTGTGTCGGAAACATTGGCTTCAATTGTTTCTGCTTTTTCCGCTTCTGAATTTATGCTATTTTCGCGCCGATTACGACCACCTCTGCGGCCCCGACGACGTTTCTTAATAAATTCGCGGCCTTCTTGCTGTGGAGCTGTCTCTTCGCCAGAGCCTTCTGCTTCAGTTGCCTCAGATTGAGTGTCAGATGTTTGGTCAGCTTCATCAGCGGCATTGTTACCGCGGCCACGGCGTCTTGAACGCCTTCTTTTTGACTTTGAAACTATCTCATCGGATTTTTCATCATTTTCACCATTATTGATGCCATCATCATTATTATCAATATCGCTGCCGTTATCGTCTGAATCAGATTCAATATCATCCTCAGCTAGGAAGCTCATATTAAATTCTGGCTCTTCGATTTCTTCACCATGATTTATGATTTCGAATTCATAGCTACCTTTATGGACTTCTGATGATGCAACTACTTTAATACTTATGCCGCGAATTGCTTGCAGATTAACAAGATGAACTCGCTTTTCATTCAATAAATATAATGCTGTGGCTGTATCGGTTCTCACTTCAATTTCGCAGCCACTGCGTCCCCCTAATGCGCTTTCGATTTCGCGTATAATTTGGGTTGCTGCTGAAGATGGAGAGCGGACACGGCCAAAACCATTGCAGCTTGGGCAAACGTGGCTAGACCCCTCCAAAACACCTGTGCGGCGTCTTTGACGTGATATTTCCATAAGGCCAAAATTGGAGATTTTGCCCATTTGCACCCGCGCCCTATCTAGGCGCAGTGCGTCCTTCATTTTTTTCTCGACGGCGCGGTCATTGCGCGGCTCGTCCATATCTATGAAATCAATTACTACCAAACCCGCAAGATCGCGCAATCGCATCTGACGTGCGACTTCTTCTGCAGCCTCTAAATTGGTCTTTAATGCCGTTTGCTCAATCGAACGCTCTCTGGTTGATTTGCCCGAGTTAACATCAATAGCGACCAATGCCTCGGTCTGATTTATAACTATATAGCCCCCAGATTTTAGATTTACAATTCCGTCATGAATTCCGCCCAATAGGGTATCAACACCCATTCTCGTGAATAAAGGCTTGGAATGTTTGTATTGATGCACCCTACGCGCATGACTAGGGATTAGCATTTTTACAAAATCTTTGGCTTCTTTATAGGCTGCTTCGCCCTCAATAATGATTGAACCTACTTCTTTGGTATAAAGGTCACGAATCGCGCGTTTAACAAGGCTGTCTTCTTCATGAATCAGGCAAGGTGCAACCGATTCAAGTGTTCGCGAACGAATATCATCCCACAAGCGCAGTAAATATTCATAATCACGCTTAATTTCTGTCTTATTGCGCTTTGCGCCGGCTGTGCGAATGATTAGGCCCATGCCCTTTGGCACGTGAAGTTCAGAAACTATTGATTTTAGACGGCTTCTATCGCTAGCGGCAACGATTTTGCGCGAAATGCCACCACCACGCGGTGTATTGGGCATTAATACGCAATAGCGCCCAGCAAGGGATAAATAGGTTGTTAGGGCCGCGCCTTTATTGCCACGCTCTTCCTTTACTGCCTGAACCAACATTATTTGACGGCGTCGCAATACATCTTGGATTTTATAGCGGCGATTTAGTGCACGTCTCGCCCGTGAGCTTTCATCGTCATCATCGATAGTATCATCGTTTGTTAGCGCCGCTTCTTCTGCTATCAATGCTTCACGATCTTCTATCGGGATTTGATAATAGTCAGGGTGAACTTCGGAAAATGCAAGGAAGCCATGTCGCTCGGAACCGAAGTCTATAAATCCTGCCTGTAGTGACGGCTCAACGCGCGTAACTTTTGCAAGATATATATTTCCACGGATTTGTAGCTTTTCTTTTGTCTCTACATCAAATTCTTCTAAATTGTTCCCATGCAGAACCACCACGCGAGTTTCCTCTGCGTGGGCCGCATCTATTAGCATATTCTTGGCCATTAAATAAAACTCCTACGCTTTGCCGCATACGCCAATATTCTCTCAGTGCAATTATAAGAACCGAGGTAAGACGCGCGCTAAGCGCTAAATTAAAAAACTTTGTTGAAAAAAGGCTCATAGGTCGAATATGGCGAAAATAGCGTTTTAATTTTGAATCAATATTAGTGCCAAGGCACAAAGGTGCAATTGGGTGATTTACCACCGTCTTTTTAATAGCACCAAATTGTTCAAATGCGCGCGCCATCCACGAGCCCCAAAAAATCACCATTGAAATACTGAAAAATACCAATATCCAATGTCAAAATAAAATTCAAAAACTTCACTCTAAGCAATGATTTGTGAACTTATATTTGACCGATAAAGACAAATCTTGCTATTTGCAAGTGGCTATTACCATTGTCGCCACAATTGCAGCTATACTGGTATTGTTCGCGGCATTGGCAATTTTGCTCATTGATTATTAATTGGTCTATAATCTAATTTTGATTGTGTCTTTTAAATTGGTATAGGATTTAATGCGTTTTTTTAGATTAGTGGCACTTCCAAAACAATTAATTGCAATAATAGCATTAATTGCGTTTGTAGTTTCAATTGGCATTATTAATGGAATTAATAACCAAGCCAATGCCCAATCGAACACGCCCAGTCGGATTTTTGGGATACGTTTAGATGCAAATGCGAATTCGACCACAATTAATATTCGTATGGATAAATCTACTCCCTATAAGGTTTTCAGCCTTGGTGCACCTACGCCGCGTCTAGTTATTGACTTTAATCGCGTGGAATGGGCAATGGGGCGCGGGGAGGCGGGCCAATTGGCGGGCCAAGGGCTCGTTAAGCAAATTAGATTTGCCCATAAATCAGCGACCGAATCGCGTTTAGTATTAGATTTAACAGGACCGGTTCGGATTAATTCGCAAAGCTATGGTGGTATTTTAGGGTCGCGTATTTTATCAATTTCTATTGCCCCTAGCTCCAGTCAAGTTTTTGCGGCCAGTTCAGCAAATGCAGTAAATAAAGGTCCAAAACTAACTGCACCGGCACCTTTATCGCCGCGTGCCCAAAGGGGGCGCTATGTTATTGTTATTGATCCTGGACATGGCGGACATGACCCTGGGGCAATCGGAGTTAGCCCAGGCATTAAAGAAAGCGATGTTACATTAGCAAGCGCAAGGCAATTAGCACAATTTTTGCGCCAAGACCCGCGCTTTCAAGTCGTTTTGACCCGCGATTCAGATGTTTTTCTGCCACTAGAGCGCCGAATTATCCTTGCGCGGGATATTCGCGCGGATTTGTTTATTTCTTTACATGCGGATGCAGCGCCTGCAAATGCCAAAGTGCGCGGCGCAACGGTTTATACTTTGTCTGAACAAGGTGGTGAACGCTCGCGGAAGCTATTGAACCGCGATAATTGGACTGTCGCGCCACCAAATCGTGCAAATGACAATATAGTGACTGAGATATTACGCGATTTAACCCAAAGAGATACCAAGAATCAGTCTGCAGTTTTTGCTGAATTGGTTATAAGCAATGTTAAATCTGTCGGGCCTGTAACATCATCGTCGCACCGCCGCGCTGGATTTTTTGTTCTATTATCCCAAAATTCTTTTGTGGCCTTAAAAATACAATGTTCGTTTTTATAAT
>CAYTWK010000163.1:0-5095 GCA_964442095.1 uncultured Caulobacteraceae bacterium
AAATTATTTCAATTGGTGTAACGATAAAATATAAAGGCCAAGGAACGCCAGACGGGAAGAAAATCTTGAAGAATTTAAATCCCCATTTGACAAAGCCAGTAATAATCACGGTCAAAAACACGATTAATGCCATAGACGCCGTAACAACAATCTGTGAAGTTGGCGTAAAATTATAGGCAAAGAGGCCAACCAAATTAATAGTGGCAATAAACAAGAATAAAGTGATGACCAAAGGCAGAAATAGTTTAACGCCTTTTTCGCCAGCTGCTGAATATAAATTGTCCCGCACAAAATTATAGGTGCTTTCGCCCACTAATTGCATGCGCCCCGGAACCAAAGCTGCTTTGGCCGAAGATATAAGCAAAAAGGCAGCAGGAATAGCCGCGCCCAATAGCATAAACAAACTTGCGTTTGAAAATGAAATATCAAATCCACCGATTTCCATAGGCACAATGCGCTCTATGTGGAATTGATGCATAGGATCGTTTGCCAATATTCGCTTCCCTTAATTTTCGGCCCTTGGCCGCGCTAATCTTCTTTTTCGGGTGGTAAATCCACCCCAATTGGAACACTTTCATTATAGGATTTTGCAACCCTCATAATATTCATGGTTCCGGCTGCAAAACCTAACCCGAGACCAATAATTAGCCCAATCGGTAAAGATTTGAGCCAATAATCAATGCCATAGCCCAAAAGCCCACCGACCAAAATTGCCGAAGCAAATTCCGATGCCATGCGCATGCCAATCGCCATACCAGAATTAGGTGAGGCGGTTTCGACTGCCTCTATCCTTGATTCTCGTATTTGCGCCAAGCTCTCTTGCAGCTTTTTGAGTTCGTTATCATTTGGAACATTCGATTGTTCGGCCATATTAACCCCTCAAATATTGCGGCGATAACTAGAGAGAGAGGCCCAAATAGTCAAGCCGTAATTGTGTATCCATTAGTATAATTTCGCAGGTGCAATATTGCGGAATTTATTAGTTAGAAGTGCTGTAAAGCATTTAATAGACACCTTTTGTAGGAAATCATTCGTTTTTTAATTTATAGCCAATGCTCGGAATAGTAATAATAAAAGTCGGCTTTAGGGGGTCATCAAATAGCTTTTCGCGTAAATGCTGGGTATGAATCCGTAAATAATTGTTTTTGTCATTGGCGCGCTTGCCCCAGACATTTTCCATTATCTGCTGGTGTGTAATTACTTTACCTGCATTTTTTGCTAGGACGCTTAATAATTTGTATTCGATTGGCGTTAGTTTCAATTCTTTTCCGTTTAAGGTTACTTCGCGCGCGGAAAAGTCAATTTTAAGACCATTGTTTTCGAATATCATGGATTTTGTTATTGATCTATTGCAATTGCGAAGTGCAACTTTAATCCTAACAATGAGCTCGGCAGTTGAAAAAGGCTTGGTTAAATAATCGTCCGCACCATTTTCCAATGCCGTGACTATTTCTCTTTCACTCTCGCGTGCAGAAATAACGATTATTGGAATTTGGCACCATTCTCGCAGTTCACATATAAGCTTTTGTCCGTCTATATCTGGCAAACCAAGATCAAGGACAATCAAGTCTGGTGTTGCGCCGATAATTTGGCTCTTTGCCTCGACTGCATTTAGGGCCTCTATTGGTTGCATATTCTGCGCGACCAAAACGCCGCGAATTAGTTTTCTTATTTCTAATTCATCTTCTACAATTAATATTTTTGCTTTTGAACTCATATTGATTTCTCGGTATTGCCGCTTTCAAGTGGCACCATTATCTTGAAGCACGCGCCTTTCGCGGGAAGTTTTCTGTTTTTTGCGCTGATTTTTCCGCCGTGGGCTTCCATAATTCCTTTGCAAATTGCAAGGCCAAGCCCAGTGCCTTCTGATTTTCCATCGCCAAGGTTGCTTCCTCTTTTAAACTCTTGAAAAATTTGTGTTTCTTGACCATCGGGAATGCCATTGCCGTCATCTTCAATTGTGACAATAAGAAATTTTGAATCCTTGTTCATAGTAATTTCAATTGTTCCATTATCTTTTGTATGGCTAATTGCATTGTCCAGCAAATTAAACAATACTTGCTCGATTAGAGCGCCATCTACAGAAATAAACGGCATTTGACCAATTACGGTGCTTAATACTTTTCGGTTTCCTAGGCTATCGCCGAGTTTTAATAGGGCGGCCCCTATGATTTCTTGAATGCCGTAATATTCTTTATTCAGGCTCAGATTGCCAGACGAAATTGAAGCCATTCTAAGTAAGTTTGTTACAAACTTTTGAAGTCTATCTAATTGCCTCCAAAGGGCAGAAAGCTCGTTAACACCTTCACGTGGCAATGATTTTCGGTATTTAAAGAGATTGCTAAGCGTTCCATTCATAATTGTCAAAGGCGTCCTTAAATCATGAGATAATGACGACAAAAGGACGTTGCGCAATTTTTCAGTCTCATTAAAGGCCCGTAAAAGTGCAGCCTGCTCGCTCGCATTAATTCGCGTAATAGCACTGCTCAAGAGATTAGCGTATGTCTTTTGGAGCTTGATTTGGTAATCATTAAATGTCGATTTATTGTTTATTGGCCATGAGTAATATGTTGCTAGCTGGCTAGTATTGTTCATTAATTCAATTTTTAATCGCGATTTTTCGCCAATAGATTTCAAATCTAGATTACGCTGCGCAAATTCATTGTGGTCAATGATTACAACTTCGGCTTTGAGTTCTTTTGCAATAAAACCTTCTGCAAATTCAAAAAGCGCCTCCCGATTTTCAATTTGCGAAAGAGATTTGGTAAATTCAAAAAGCGAATTATTGATTTGTTCTTCAATTCGCGAGGATTGCAATAATTTGCTTAGCCTTGCTGTCATGGATCCGACAATTAAGGAAGTAAGAAGCATTACTCCGAAAGTGAAATAGTAAGAACGATCGTAGAATTCGAAGCTGTGGTAAGGTTTTGTAAAGAAGAAATTAAACGCCAATACACTCATAAAACTTGCGATTATTGAAGGCCATATCCCCGACTTTGATGCGATAATCACAATGCCGATTAAATATATTGATACTAGATTGGCCGGAATAATCTTTTCGCGCAAGGGAAGGCAAACAAGGGTGCTGAAGCCAACAATCAGAAAGGCGAATAGAATATGCCGCGACCATGCTTTGATGATCTGGAGATTGATTTTATTGAAAAATGCATGCACGAAGTTTCTCTCTAAACAACCATTTGACTTCCCAATTCAACAACGCGGCCCGACGGGATCTTGAAGAAATCTGTAGCATTTGTCGCATTCTTGGACAAGAAAATGAATAAATAATCTTGCCAAAGTGGCATGCCTGAATGTTTGCTCGCAACTATAGAGCGGTGACCCAAAAAGAATGAAGTTGACATGATATCAAACTTTAGCCCCTTCTTTCTGCACATAGAAAGGGCTTTTGGAACATTTGGGCTTTCCATGAAGCCATATTTGATAGTAATCTTGTTTAGATTTTCGCCAATATTTTCAATTGCAAGACGGTTTTCTTCATCGACTCTTGGGGTCTCCTGAGTTTCGACTTTTAAGATTATAATGTTTTCATGTAAGACTTTATTGTGTTTAAGATTATGGGTTAAGGCAGTTGGAGCTATCTCTGGATCAGAAGTAAGGAAAATTGCGGTTCCACTTACTTTATGGACTGGGTGGGCGCTTAAATTATCTAAAAGTGACCTTAATGGTATAGAATCTCTGCGAGATTTCTCAGCAATTATTCTTGTCCCCCGTGTCCAAGTCCACATAATAATTACTATAACCAAGCCTAGAACCAATGGTAACCAAGCGCCATGAGGGATTTTTAGCAATTGTGCAGATATAAATACTAAGTCGAGGAATAGGAAGGGAATAAAAAGAATGAATGCGTGCCAAATTTTCCACTTCCAAATATGAGCAATTACTGGGATAGCCAAGAGTGTGCTGGTTAACATTGTTCCAGTTATGGCCATGCCATAAGCGTAAGTTAAGGCAGAAGAAGTTTTAAACATAAATACCAGCATCAAGACCCCAATTAAAAGGAGCGTGTTTACTTGTCCCACATAGATTTGGCCCGCCAAAGTCTCCGACGTTCTTGTAATTTGCATCCGTGGAATAATTCCCAATTGCACCGCTTGTTGGGTGACAGAAAACGCGCCAGTGATAACTGCTTGTGAAGCGATAATTGCGGCTAATGCTGCCATAATCATGACAGGCCAAAATGCATAGGCCGGAACCATCATCCAAAACGGGTCTTTAATTCCCTCAGGGTTGGCAATTACAAAAGCGCCTTGTCCCAAATAATTTAATGCAAGACAAGGAAAGGCAACAAAAAACCATGCAGCCCGTATTGGATTTTTACCGAAATGTCCCATATCGGCGTAAAGTGCCTCCGCGCCAGTTACCGCAAGAAAAACCGAACCTAAAACCACAAGTGAAATCGTGCCTTCGGTGATTAAAAAATTAAGCGCCGAAAGTGGATTTAAAGCTTTCAAAATCCTAAGGCTTGGGTCATCAAACATGTGGATAAGCCCGAGCCACGTGAGCATTGCGAACCATATTAATGTAATCGGCCCAAACCAAGCTGCAACCGCTTGGGTGCCTTTCGATTGCACTAGGAAAAGACCTATAAGGATAATAGTTGAAATAAATGGAATATATGGAGACAATCTCTCACCCAACCCCGGCGCTTGTTTAAGACCTTCGATTGCACCCAAAACTGAAACCGCCGGCGTAAGTATTCCATCGCCATAAAAGAAAGCAGCACCGAGAATACCCGCAAAGAATACCCATTTAGATCCGCTTTTGGCAAATTTTTGCGCCAGCGCCATGAGAGCCAAAGTGCCGCCTTCGCCATTATTATCGGCACGCATTAGAAATATTACGTATTTTATGGTTACAATTAAAATTAATGCCCAGATTATAAGTGAAACAATTCCTACCACTGAAACCTCGAGTGGCACTCCTTCTTTCGCATGCAGTAAGCTCTCACGCATTGCATAAAAGGGGCTAGTGCCGATGTCGCCAAAAACAACGCCGACTGATCCTAAAGCAAGTGTTAGAAAACTGGCCTTCTTTACCTGCTCGTTATTGGTTTGCGAAATTTTTGATTCTGTTG
>CAYTWK010000164.1:0-3626 GCA_964442095.1 uncultured Caulobacteraceae bacterium
ATTTCGTCAAAATTTATCCAAATCGCTTGGGCATATCCTTGCCCGAGGCCAAATTCTGTTGCAATCCATGAATAAAATTCGCGCGCTTTGACATTTGTTTTGGCTTTGCCAGCCTTAATCGCCAATTCAACAATTTCTTTAACCGATTTGCCGCATTTTATTTGCGCATTTGCGAATAATTTTTCGAAATCATGTTTACGCTCAGTCACTAACTAACGCCTGTTGAGCCAAAACCACCCTCGCCGCGCGCGGTTTCGCCCAATTCATCAGCCTCCATAAACACCGCCTGCACAATCGGCGCAATTACCATTTGCGCAATTCTATCGCCGCGCGAAATCCTAAATGCCTCCCAGCCATGATTTATCAAAATAACGCCGACTTCACCGCGATAATCTGCATCAATTGTTCCAGGGCTATTTAGGCAAGTAATGCCATTTTTTAAGGCCAAGCCAGAGCGCGGCCTAATTTGTGCCTCAAACCCTGGTGGCAGCGCGATTTTAAGACCAGTAGGGATAAGGTGCCGCCTACCCGGTAAAATATCTATGGTTTCGTTTGGCCCCAAAGCGGCGCGTAAATCCATGCCGGCCGATTGAGGTGTTTCATAAGCGGGAAGTGGTAAATCGCCAAAATGGTCTAGCTTTGTTACAGCAATAATCGGGCGAATTGTGTCCGAAGTCATCGAAACAATTTCGCTTTCTACTATTTCACTTGCGCCTAAAACTTTGCCGAATGGTGTTCGCATAATATGACCTCTAAAAGCCAAATGGCGCGATTCGCTTAGGTCTTTAATGCTAAATAGCAATCGAAATTAATTGCAGCGATAATCATAGGAATTCGGGCCATACCAACCGCCCGTCCAAGAATGGGTAGATCGCGCATTATATGCCTTTTTCAGGCTCGCTAGGAGGCGGGCAAAAGAAGCCGAAGTTTCTAAATATACTTGTGTATTTGAATTGGCTTCGATTAATTTAATCGCATCGCCTAGATTGCGGCAATGGTTCATGCCAATTGGCTTTTTGTTTTTATCTAAAAGTGCATCCATTGTTTGGCCCCAGCTACAGAATTTTGAAACACTTTCATTGGCCCAGAGAGGGAAATGGCGGCGATTTGCCGACCTTTCATAATCGGCGCAATTTTTGACCAAGACCCGTGAGGAATTGGAATAAATAAAGGAGGTCGGGATTTCATTAATTAAATCACCAAAGCTTTTAATGTGATTGTCAAATTCGGTCTTTACTTCTGGGCTCTTAAAAGCCGATGGCGCTATAATAGTTTGGGAATTTTGCGCTATTGTTGGCGCAGCCAATAGACAAAAGAGCGAAAAGAAAAACAATACAAACTTTCTCGACATTTATCAAAATTCCTTGATTAGAGCATTGAATAAGAGAATTATCTTTTATTGGCCATAACTTTTGCAAAGCGCAATTTTCCAATATTTGCAAATATTCCATTCTTTGGACCATTGTTTTCATCGTCTTTAGCTTCGCGATGGCCCATTATCCCAATCCCCATTGCCGCCGAGCCAAACGTGATTGAGAAAAAAACGAATAATAATGGATAGACAATGAATTGCGCATCATTTTTCGCAATCAAAGTGCGCAAATTCCCAATATCTAAATATAGAACGCCGAAAAGAAAAATAGCCGCAGTTATTACACCCATTATAAGGTGTGCGCCTAAAAATCTAAGCATTTCATTTTTTGAAGTTCGCTTTTGCGGCTTTGAATTATTACGCGGCATTTTATTTCCTTTCGCCATTAGTAACTCAAATTATGTGCCTTGTTAAGTGCGACCTTTTATACTAACTCTATTGTTAGAGCGAAAATATTATCTAATTCATATAAGGGAATTCTAATGAGACGCATCGCACTTTCAGCAATGATTTTTGTAGCTTATGGCGCCAGTTTATACGCACAAACCGCATATGCCCAAACCAAAACAGCTAATGAACCTATGCGCCGCACCCAAGGTAATTTAGTCTTGGAAAATATTCCGCAAACCCCCGAAAGTGTGCGCGAGAAATTAATCCAATATAATAATACTCGCGCTGCAGGATTTGGCGGCTTTACCCCTGATGGTTCTATATTGATTGGCACGCGCTTTGGCGAAACTTCTCAGGTTCACAAAGTAGATATGCCATTGGGCGCACGAAGCCAGCTTACATATTTCCCAGAAACCGTTAGCGGCATAATAACCCGTCCATTTTCAAATAGTTTTGTATTTCGCAAAGATAAAGGCGGCGATGAGTTTTTTCAATTTCACACTTTCGATATGAATAATGGTAAAATTACCCAATTCACCGAGCCCGGTACTCGTAATGAAAGCCTGAACTTCTCCAAAGACGGCAAGAAAATGGCATGGACGGTTTCTCGCTCTGGCAAACCTACCCGTGAAATTATGATTGCCAATGCCGATGACCCGACAAATAAGCGCATAATTGCAACCAAAACTGGCGGCTGGGCAGTTTTGGATTTCTCGCCCGATGGCAAATCGCTTTTGGTTGGCGAATATATTTCGGTGACAAAATCAAAAAGAGCGATTCTTGATATAGAAAGCGGCCAATTCAAAGACATTTTGCCGGACTTAAACGTATCATTCGACGGCGGGCAATTTTCGGCTGACGGGAAATCAATCTATCTATTAACCGATGAAAATAGCGATAGCACCTATGGGGTAAGGATTAATCTTGCAACCGGCGCAAGAACTAGAATAACTCCGCGCCAAAATTGGGACGTCGAGGGCCTAAGTCTTTCACCAAATGGGCAAATGCTTATTTATATTGTAAATGAAAATGGGCTTTCAAAGCTCTATTCGATGGCAACTTCAGCCGGTGCAAGGCCGCAATTGATTAATTTGCCAATTGGCGTTCTTGGCGGCCTTGAATGGTCAGCTGATGGTCGCAAAATCGGCCTTTCATTATCGACAGCAAGCGCGCCATCAGATGCCTATACTTATACACTTGCAACGCGCGCCCTAACCCGTTGGACAAAAAGCGAGATTGGTGGTTTAAACCCTGCAAGTTTTGTTACACCGCGGCTTATCGAATACCCGACATTTGATAGTGTAAATGGCAAAAGGCGCACTATTCCGGCCTTTGTTTATGAGCCGAAAACTGCGGGGCCACACCCTGTCATTATTCAAATCCATGGTGGGCCCGAAAGTCAATCAAGACCAAATTTTTCTAGCACTATCCAGTATTGGGTTAATGAATTGGGTGCCGCCGTAATTGTGCCAAATGTGCGCGGCTCAACTGGCTATGGCAAAGCCTATGTCGATTTAGATAATGGCTTTAAACGCGAAGATAGCGTCAAAGATATTGGTGCCTTGCTTGATTGGATTGCTACTCAACCAAAGCTCAATAAAAACAAGGTTGCGGTTTATGGCGGCTCTTATGGCGGCTATATGGTGCTTGCGAGTATGACAAATTATAACGACAGGCTAGCAGGCGGCGTTGATATTGTTGGTATTTCGCATTTCTCTACCTTCTTGCAAAATACCCAAGGTTACCGCGTTGATTTACGCCGTGTCGAATATGGCGATGAAAGAGATCCAGAAATGCGCGCTTTCCATGAAAAAATTGCGCCATTGAATAATGCCCATAAAATCACAAAACCTATGTTTGTTAT
>CAYTWK010000164.1:3726-5086 GCA_964442095.1 uncultured Caulobacteraceae bacterium
AGGTCATGGCTTTGCGAAAAAATCAAACCGCGATGCCCAGCGTGAGGCGGAGACTTTATTTTTCAAAGAGATTTTTGGCAATTAAAATTTGCGGCAACAATCAAGCAGCAAATCGGAAGAATTGCAATTGACGTATCACAATTGAGGTATAGACTATTAGGGGGACAAAAGTCGGGACACAAAATCAAGGAGATTTGATATGCGTAAACTAGCTTTATTCACCCTAATTAGTTCAAGCATTGTGCCATTTAATGGTGTCAATGCACAGATTTTCCAAACCAATGACAACCCAGGCGTAATGGGTGGTCAAGTTGGCATTTTTAATTGCGATGCCCCAGGCACTAAACAAAGAAATGGCGCGATTATTGGTGCTGTGCTCGGCGGCGTTATTGGCAATAAAGTGTCCGATGACAATAAAACTATGGGCACAGTTGTTGGCGCAGCAATTGGTGGCGCGGCTGGCTCGTATATTGGGTGCCGCCTTCAGAGGCGCGATCAAGAACGCCTAGCCGCCGATAACGAGCGAGCTTTGGCTACTGGTCAAAATGCTGCTTGGACAAATGACGAATCTGGCGTCTCGGCGGATACACAAGTGATTTCAAATACTATGTCGGAAACGCGCGATATTAGATTGGCGCGCGGCGTTCAAGCACCGTCACGCCTTATTCTGATTGGAGGCCGCTATAGCGCAGAGCGTGATATGGTATTGCGCGCGGGACCTGCAGCAAATACAAGATCGATTGGTGGGATAGGCGCAACTGAACAGATTGATGTTTTAGGGCGAACTTCATCAAACACACCGTGGGCGGCTGTAGAAAGCGGCGGCATAGTGATTGGTTATGTTCCAATGTCTGGCCTTCGGGCTTTAGGGCGCATTGCCGCCGCAGATCAGCTCGAGGGTGAGCCAAATACTAGATTGGTAAAAGTGCCCGTCACGAGCGTTTGCCGCAATGTTAGCCAGAATGTCAAAACAACTAATGGCAATGAATCGCAAACTGCCAATTCACGCGCCTGTGTTCAGCCTGACGGAAGCTGGAAAGCATTATAGGGCTAATTATTTTTGACCCGACAGCCAGCCGTCTAAATGCTTTGCAAATTCGGCTGGGCTTTCTTCCATAGGTAAATGGCCATTGTTTTTCATCACCACCAAAGAAGAGCCTTTAATCTTTTCGTTAAATGCTTTGGAATGGCTTAGTGGAATAACATTGTCTTTATCTCCCCATACAATAAGGGTAGGCGCCTTTATGTCTCCAACTTTATCCCAATAATCTTCTTCGCGTGAAGTTTCAGCGCGATCAATTACGGCTTGGCGATTGCCGGGATAGCGCAAAAGTTCCCAATAGCGATTGATTAATTCATC
>CAYTWK010000165.1:0-4186 GCA_964442095.1 uncultured Caulobacteraceae bacterium
GTTTTTGTTATAGCGCACGAATTAAGCCATGCTAAAAACCGTCATGTGATGCAAGGCTTGGTGCAAAAAATGGGCACTCAAGCTATTTTTGGCGGCATTTCCAGCGGGACATTTGGTGGGGCTGCGCTAGCTAACCAATTAGATACATTAGCATTTACACGCAGCATGGAAACCCAAGCCGACAAAGAAGGCGCAGAGCTATTGGTTAAAATGGGATACAAAACAACGGGCGCAAAAGGTGTTTTCGAAAAATTTGAGAAAATTGGCCATGGCTATAGTTTTAAAATCGATGAATTATTTGCAAGCCACCCCGATCCAAAGAATCGTGCGGCCGCAATGGCAAAATATGAGAGTAATCCAAATGCAATAACTCCATTGAATGTTGCGAACTTTAACGCGCTAAAAGGCCATTGTAAAAAGCCCACCCTTTATTCACCACTATGATAGGTTAAAATGAAGATAATCCCCTATTTGATAAGGGAGGAATTGCGCCCGTAAATGGCGTAGTAACGTGCTAAAGTGGTTAACGATTCGCTAGGCGTATCAGAAAGAGGGCATCCATTTGGCTAATAATTTATCAATTCCGCAAAGTTTATATATCTGGCTGATTTTGTTTGCGATATTGCTCGTGGGTATATTTGTTTTTGCGATTTTGGCCTATTTGGCCGCGCAAAAATCTAGAACCACGATTGCGCACCGCTTCGATATTCTCGAAAATGGCATAAAGCATTATTTTAGCAATCGAAGCGAAATCGAGACTAGCCTTGGTGCCCGCATTGACGGCTTTGCCCAAACCCAGACCGCGCAATTTTCGGCGCTAAGAAGTGAAAATGCTGATGCCCGCGCGAAACTTGAGGAGGCACAAAAACTCGCATTTGATAGTTTTGCGCTTAATCAGGCGCAGAGACTTTCGGCAATTGAACTGGTGATAAAAGATCTTCACGAACTTAATGAAAAACGCGGCAAAGAAATCGCCGAGAGCCTTGTGACCAATCTTGATAAATTGCGCGAAGAAAATAGCGCCAAATTAGAAGTGATGCGGCAAACGGTTGATGAAAAGCTTCAAGGCACACTTGAAAAGCGCCTCGGTGAGAGTTTCAAATTGGTATCTGATCGCCTAGAAGCTGTTCATCAGGGCCTTGGTGAAATGCAAACTTTGGCGACCGGCGTTGGTGATTTAAAGCGCGTCCTAACCAATGTAAAATCACGCGGGACATGGGGCGAAGTGCAGTTAGAGGCACTTTTGAGCGATATGCTAACACCCGAGCAATTTGATAAAAATGTAAAAATCAATCCGAATTCGGGCGAGACCGTAGAGTTTGCAATTCGCTTTCCGGGCAAAGCCGATAATCGCCCGGTTTATATTGCAATCGATTCAAAGTTTCCCATCGAGGATTATGAGCGACTTGTAACGGCCCAAGAAAGCGGCACTTCGGAGGATATAGAACAAGCAGGCAAAGCATTGGAAAAGGCCATAAAAATCGAGGCCAAGCGCATTAATGACAAATACATATGCGTGCCATACTCAACTGATTTTGCGATTATGTATTTACCAACCGAAGGGCTTTTTGCCGAAGTAATCCGCCGCCCAATCCTAGCCCAAGAAATCCAATCTAAATTCAAAATTATGATAAGCGGGCCAACCACACTTGCGGCAACATTAAACAGCCTTCGAATGGGTTTTCAAACACTCGCAATCGAAAAGCGCTCCTCTGAGGTATGGGAAATATTGGGCGCGGCAAAGGCCGAATTTGCACGATACGGCGGCGTATGGGATAAACTCAAGAAGCAATTAGAAACCGCGCAAAACACAGTCGAAGAAGCAGGAAAACGCACAAGAGCAATCGAGCGTAATCTTCGCACCGTCGAAACCACCCAAATCCCGACAGATGTGGAGGATGTCCTTGCGCTTACGTTTGGGGAGGGTGAGGAGTAGCCCTATGGCTCACTATTTCTCAGGGCTGCGCTGCCGAATTTACTAACGTCGGTTACGTCCACCAAAACTTCGCCTAGGTTTGGATATTTGCGCGCGGCAATCGGTAGGTCCCGCTCGGCTTGGTTTGAAATTACGAAAAAGCCAGCCGCGCCCAATTGTGGCTCTAGGCTTGTGCCCAAAGATGGGGCGCGCATAAAGCTGCCGATATAGGTTGCTTTTCCGGGGGTTATTGTAAAATCGATTTTAAATGGCACGCCCGATGACCAATCATAGGCCGCAACCCCTGGAAGGCTGCCGCCAAAATAAAAGCTTTCTATGGAATAATTCCCCGGTGGCAAACGACGTGCAACGACATGGCCACTTTGGCGCCCTTCAAAGTCTGGGTTTTTGATTTTAAGATAAACCATGCCGCCAGTTTTTGGGGATATTTCTCCATTCCACGGGCTTTTGGGATCTATCGCTCCATTTTCGCTATATTTATAAAAGAAAGTATAATTCATGCCAAAGGCAATTGATCCAACCGAATAGAGCAAATAGCCGCCATCTGCGCCAGTATAATCTTGATTGGCTTTAGCCGCGAATGCCAAATTTGCGCTTAGCGCAAATAGTCCTGCTACAATAATTGCAAAAAAACGCTTTATAGCCATGGCTTTACCCTTTTTAAATAGTCCAAATACTCTTGCCCGAATTTTTCAATAAGTGCGCGCTCTTCGGGTATAATCTGAAAGCGCGTTATATATGCCCAAAATAGAGGGACAATAGCCAAACCAATCATCGCGCCATTAAATATAGCCCACGCAATTAATAAAATCAGCATACCCAAATACATTGGATTCCGAGTTTTAGAAAAAATGCCAGTCGTTACAATGCTACTAGCCTTTTCGGGCGATAAAGGATTGATGGTCGTCTTGAACTTTCGAAATTCAAAAAAGGCAGCAATATCTATAAAGAGCGCGATCGCGACCAAAGCCAAAGAGATGCCAATTTTAAGGTTTCCATAGATTGGAATTTGCGGTCCAAAACCGCGCACAAGCCAAATTATAAGTGCAAACATTGCCATTACAATCGGTGGCGGAATCTTGTTCTCAAGGGCTTTCATATCATCTTCCCAACCTAGTATTTCCAACAATTTGTTTTTAACTTATGGCCCATTTCCCAACTTTACTAGAGAAAGTAAAGCCGATGCAAGATTAGCTTCGCGTCCTGTAACTGCATAATACCGCGGCTCCCAATCTGGGTGGAACTTTTGTTTAAATGCCCGAAGGCCGGCAAAATTGTAGAAATTTCCACCCAAAACATAAATTAGACTTCCGATTTTCGACCAAGCCGGCGCCAATGTCTTTTGCTCTAAGCCGCTTAAGGGCGAAAGGCCGAGTGAGAAAAACTTATATCCTTCTTGTCGGCAATATTCGATTAATTTCAAGAATAGAAACTCAATAATATTTGGAGGTGATTTGGGATCATAGCGCATTAAATCAATGGCTATGCAATATTTATTGGCTGAAGGTAATAGATTTGCAAAAGCCATTATGGTTCCATCTATGCGAATGGCGGCAATTGGTGATGCCGACAAATATTTTTCATCATAGAAACCCAAAGAGAAAGATTTCTCACTAATCTTTTTTTCTTTCAGCCATGCGTCAGAAACTTCTCGCAAGCGAAGTTTTTCGCTTTCAAATGCATCTGGCTCAATAATTTCAAACTTGGCATTAATTGCATCAAATTTGCGAATAGTTTGTCTGAAACCATATCCGGCTTTCCCTTCGAGTGAGAATTTCTGACAATCTATCATTGCTTCCTCGCCAATTTTATAAAGAGCAAGACCCAAATCTATCATTAGCGGCAAATTGGCCTTTGAAACGCAATAAAAGCTAATTTTGGCACGTGAATTTTCGGCTAGTTCCTTTAATTGCCAACATAATTCGCGGACTTCTTGTTCAGTGCCAATTGGGTCACCCATGACAATCCAATTGTTTCCGGAAATTCCATACATTAGAAACGCTTGTTTTGATTCATGCCACAAAATCGATTTGTCGGCCAATAGTGCCAACCAAGCACTATTTTGCTCACTAGTGGGGATAATTTCTTTTAGTCTATCTAAATCGTTTTTATCTGGTAGATTTGGCTTAAAACGGGCAATTCCAAAGAGCCTCCACAAAGCAACAATCTTAAAGGTGGTAAGCGCAATTAAGAGACCGCGAAGAAAGCGCGAAGTATTGCTCGAATATTCAAATTTCGCCCAAAGGCCGT
>CAYTWK010000165.1:4196-5074 GCA_964442095.1 uncultured Caulobacteraceae bacterium
GTGAAAATAGAAACCTATCCAAACTAAAGTTGCGAGAGCTAACAATGTCCCAATTAGCCAAAACGGGCTAAAACCTAATTCAAAAAGGTTTGAACGACGATTGAATGCTGGCTTGCACGGGACAATCAAAATTGCGCAAACAAGCATTATAGCTGATGCCGGTATATCCAAACTACGGGTTGACGCAAATACCGCTCCAAAGACAAATAATGCGATCGCCATATAATAAGCACTATCAATTCTTTCCCATAGACCGCGCGCAATCAATATCATTAATACCGCAACAATGCTGGCGCCAATGTGAGAAAACTCAACAAGTTCCAAGGGTAAAATATCACGAATAATCCGAATATCAGAAGTAGAAATCGGCCTAAACAGGCTATATAGAAACAAGCAACCAACCAAAAACACGACAGCAGCAAAGACTTTCGGCACCAATTTAATGACGCCGTCAATCAGTATCTTACTAGCTTGCTCGTGTTTCATTATTGGCGACTAGTTTATGATGCCGTCCCCTTGCTTTCATCTACATCTTCGCCCAACTGCCCTTCCCATTTGGCGACAACCGCGCTCGCAACGCTATTGCCAACAACATTCGTTGCGCTGCGACCCATATCAAGTAGGTGATCCACGCCTAGGACAATGGCAATCCATTCTGATGGCAAACCAAAATACGCAAGTGTTGCCATAATAACCACAAGGCTGGCACGCGGCACTCCTGCGATACCTTTAGACGTAACCAAAAGTAGGAATAGCATCAATACCTTTTGCTCTGTAGTAAATTCAACGCCGTGGGCTTGGGCGATAAAGATGGTTGCGAATGTGCAATATAGCATGCTGCCATCAAGATTGAACGAATATCCAAGCGGCAAAACGAA
>CAYTWK010000166.1:0-924 GCA_964442095.1 uncultured Caulobacteraceae bacterium
CGTCAGGCTCATAACCTGAAGGCCGCAGGTTCAAATCCTGCCCCCGCACCCAAAACTAAAGCCCCGCCTTGTGTGGGGCTTTAGTTTTTGGTGTGGTTGGTCGAGGAGGCGAACCTCCCTCACATGTCCGAAAAAACTTCCACGCTTCGGGCCAAAGTTTTAAACCGGATGCCATTATCTTGAATGACCGTAATAGTTACATTGCCGCCCTTGCTTGTGTTTATATCAGCGACTTTTCCAGATTTCCCTTTATGGGTTCCTGAGATCACTTTGCAACTATCGCCATCTTTGATTTTGCTCATTTTTTGCCCCAAAACTAAGTTAGCTAATGATTAGTCTCAGCTTTTCCATTTGGCTTTCACTAAAATTTTCACGCGGAGTGATCAAAGCGCGAGAGAGCGATGAATGTGCAATGGAATTTGGCAATTCACCATAAATCAATTCGATGGCACGTTTTGCAATCACTTGCGCCCTTGTAGAGTTTTGCATCAGATTGCGAATTGCCAAATCCGCGCTCACGTTTTCTTCGTGTGGGTGCCAGCAATCATAATCGGTCACCATACAAAGGCTAGAATAGGCAATTTGCGCTTCGCGCGCTAATTTCGCCTCCGGCATATTGGTCATGCCGATGATATCCGCGCCGATCTGCCGATAAAAATTAGATTCCGCACGGCTCGAAAATTGCGGCCCTTCCATACAAATATAAGTGCCGCCCTTGTGTAGTTCTAATTCATCAGCCGAAAAGCTGTCCCTTACAGACTTGGCCAAAAGCGCTGCAAGATTTGCACAAATTGGATCCGCCATTGAGGTATGGGCGACTATTCCTTCTCCGAAAAATGTTGAAGCCCGCGATTTTGTGAAATCAATATATTGATCCGGCAATACCATATCCAAAGGCTTCATTTCTTGCCTTAAAGAGCCCAC
>CAYTWK010000166.1:934-5031 GCA_964442095.1 uncultured Caulobacteraceae bacterium
AGAAATCAAATATCGAACCCCAAGGCTCTTGAAAGCATAAATATTGGCGCGGTAATTCACTTCATGCGGTAAAATTGAATGGGCGCGGCCATGACGCGCCAAGAATGCGACCTTTTTGCCAATTATTGTGCCTAAAATAATTGAATCTGATGGCTTGCCAAAGGGTGTGTCAATATTAACTTCTTGGGTATTTTCGAGCCCATCCATTTTATAAAGCCCGCTCCCACCTATAATACCTATCAACACATCATTCATTATTTTACCCTCTAAGCTTTGCTCTATTCGGCCGATACCTTTTCCAAAGCCGATTCTTTAAGTGATAAAAGCACTCGCTTTGAAACCTTTTGCAAGTGCCAATCGTATTAAGCGGATAAGATATTGATTGCACTCATTGCAAAACTATAACAAAAGATTTTCTGCATACAAATAATTATAGAATAGGCCTAAATGCACCCAACACTAAATCTATTAGACTCTAGCCGATTTCCATATATCGCGCGCAGGCAACTTGATACTTTGCAGGTTAATCTTGGCTATAAATGTAATCAGCAATGTTTACATTGTCATGTCAATGCGGGGCCAAATCGCACTGAAATGATGGATGCAGAGACTTTAGCTTTAATTCCTAAAGTCCTTGCGGCGCGGGGGATAAAGACTTTGGACTTAACTGGCGGCGCGCCAGAACTTCATGAGGGCTTTCGCGAATTGGTGCTGGCTGCACGTGAATTAGGCGTGAAAGTAATTGATAGATGCAATCTAACAATTCTGTTTGAAGAAGGCCAAGAGGATTTGGCGCAATTCTTGGCCTCAAATAAAGTTGAAATAGTCGCCTCATTGCCATGCTATAGCATTGAGAATGTCGATAAACAGCGGGGAAATGGCGTATTTGATAAGAGCATTAAGGCGCTACAATTATTAAATTCGCTTGGTTATGGTATGCCAAATTCTGGCCTAGTTTTAAACCTTGTTTATAATCCCCAAGGGCCCAGCCTTCCGCCGCCCCAAGGCAATCTAGAGGCTGACTATAAGCGCGAATTATTTGATAATTTTGGGCTAGTATTTAATAGCCTTTTTGCTCTGGCAAATATGCCGATTAAAAGATTTGGTTCTACGCTAGTTAGTAAAAAGCAATTCGAACCCTATATGAATTTGCTAATTACAAATCATAATGACAGCAATCTTGATAATGTAATGTGCCGCAATCTGATTAGCGTTGATTGGCAAGGCTATCTGTATGATTGCGATTTCAATCAGCAATTAGGGCTTCATTTGTTGGGTAATAATCGTCCAAAACTCAGGTCATTGCTTGATAATGATTATCATGGCAAAGAAATTGCGACACTGGATCATTGCTTTGGCTGCACAGCGGGAAGCGGCTCTAGTTGTGGGGGCGCGCTCAAATGAAAAAAATTATCCCACTTTTAATAATCGCAATTTTAATCGCGGCATACTTTTTTACTGGCCTAAATAAGCTCCTTACTTTTGAAAATCTCAAAGCAAGTTTGGATAGTTTCGTTCAATTGAAGAATGAAAACCCTTTTGTCTTTACTGCGGCTTTCATATTCATTTATATCGCAAGCGCGGCTTTATCTTTGCCGATTATAACGCCGCTTTCCTTGGCTGCGGGAGCAATTTTTGGTCTTGTCGAAGGCGTGATTTTGGTGTCTTTCGGCTCGAGTATTGGGGCGTCCTTGGCGTTCTTAACCTCAAGATTTGTATTGCGCGATACAATAGAATCCCGCTTTGGCGATAAATTGGCACCTATTAATGCAGGCATTGAAAAAGACGGTGCATTTTATTTATTTTCTTTGCGCCTCATCCCGATTTTTCCGTTTTACCTAATTAATTTATTGATGGGTCTAACTAAAATAAAATTATCTACTTTTTATTGGGTTAGCCAGATCGGGATGCTTATAGGCACTATAGTTTATGTAAATGCCGGAACGCAGCTTGCTAGTCTTGAAAGCCTCAGTGGAATTTTATCGCCCGCTTTGATAGGGTCTTTGGCTTTGCTCGGGGTTTTGCCATGGATTGCCAAAGCGATACTGGGCGTATTGCAAAGGGCGCGCGTTTATAAAGGCTTTAATAGACCCAAGACTTTTGAGAAGGATTTGGTAGTAATTGGCGCAGGCGCGGCGGGTCTTGTTTCAACCTATATTGGTGCAGCCGTCAAAGCCAAAGTTACGATTATCGAAGCCCATAAAATGGGTGGTGACTGCCTTAATTATGGCTGCGTTCCGTCAAAGGCTTTGATTAAATCGGCGAAAATTGCGCAAATGTTTCGCGATGCCGAAAAATATGGCCTTATGGCGCAGGCCCCGACAATCGATTTTAAGGCGGTGATGGCGCGTATTCATAAAATCATAGCTGAAATCGAACCCCATGATAGCGTCGAAAGATATACCAAACTCGGCGCGGAGGTTCTAAACGGGTATGCGCGAATTATTGACCCATGGCGCATAGAGGCGCAATTTGAAAATGGCGAAAAGCGAATACTAACCACAAGGAATATTATAATAGCCACCGGTGCGAGGCCTTTTGTGCCGCCGCTAAATGGGATTGAAGATATTGGCTATTTGACTTCTGATACACTATGGGAAGAGTTCGCAAAACGCGATAAAATTCCCAACAGAATAATTGTTTTGGGCGGTGGGCCAATTGGCTCGGAACTGTCGCAAGCTTTGGCGCGTTTGGGTGCTAAAGTAACTCAGATTGAAATGGCGGATCGCCTATTAGTTCGCGAAGACAAAGAAGTATCGGATATTGCCAAGGCTTATTTGGAAAAATCTGGCGTTGAAGTATTGCTTTCCCATAAAGCGATTGGTTTTGAAGCCAAAAATGGCAAAAAGGCTATTATTGTCGAGGCAGATGGCAAGCAAAAGAAAATCGAATTTGATGATATAATTTGCGCGGTTGGCCGCAGCTCGCGTCTTGAAGGATTTGGTCTCGAGGAGCTTGGGATTGAAACTGGCAAGACGCTCCATGTTAATGACTTTATGGAAACCAAATATCCAAATATCCTTGGTGCAGGTGATGTTGTAGGCCCATATCAATTTACCCATGTCGCTGCCCATCAGGCATGGTATGCCAGCGTGAATGCACTGTTTGGTGGCCTAAAGAAATTCAAAGTGGACTATCGTGTAATCCCTTGGACAACATTTATCGACCCTGAAATTGCGCGTGTGGGCCTCAATGAGCAGGAGGCGAAAGAAAAAAAGATTGCCTACGATGTTACAATTTATGGAATAGATGATTTAGACCGCGCCATCGCGGATAGCGCCGCACACGGCTTTGTAAAAGTTTTGACAATGCCCGGCAAAGACAAAATACTTGGTGTGACAATTGCGGGCGAGCAGGCTGGCGAATTATTGGCCGAATTTGTTTTGGCAATGAAATGGGGTTTGGGGCTCAATAAAATATTGGGCACCATTCATACCTATCCAACCATGGCGGAGGCTAATAAATATGCCGCCGGTGAGTGGAAACGCAAAAATATAATACCATGGCAAATGAAGCTCTTGGAAAAATTCCATGCTTTTAATCGCGGTAGCTAGATGGTGCAAATCGCAATAATCGTGCCGATTTTTAACGAAATGCCGCAATTGGCGCGGGCACTCGAGCATTTAAAATCTTTGCAAAATCAGGGCTTTGAGATTCTCATTAGTGATGGCGGGAGTAATGATGGCAGCGTGGATTTTTGTGAAGAAGCGGGATTTAGAGTTTATCACTCAAAAAAAGGTCGTGCCATTCAAATGAATTATGGCGCGGCGAATTCAAATGCCGATGCATTGGTTTTTTTGCACATTGATACCATTTTACCAACCAATTGCAAAACCATTCTACAAAATTGGTATTTACATTCGAAAAGCAAATGGGGGCGGTTTGATGTAAAAATTGAAAGCGATTTAAGAATGCTTGGACTGGTTTCATTTTTCATGAACTTACGCTCGCGCATAAGCGCAATTGCAACAGGAGATCAGGCGATTTTTGTTCGTAAATCCGCATTTGACAAAGTCGGCGGTTTTCCAAACCAGCCATTAATGGAAGACATTGAAATTTCAAAAAGTCTTTTAGGATTATCAAAGTCGCTTTGCGTC
>CAYTWK010000167.1:0-460 GCA_964442095.1 uncultured Caulobacteraceae bacterium
GCTCGATATTGGCTTGATATACCTTTCTAAATGGTTCCAAAGTACTTCGTAGTTTTCTATCGGATCACTCGCGTTGACCTTTAGTATTTTACCATTTTTTAGGTGAAAGCTATAAGAAGTACTAATTGTGGAACCGGTTTGGTTGCCATGGCTAGTGTAGCCAAAATTTTCGATATCGCTTAAGTTCACCTTATATATTCCTGATGTTGAAATAAAAGTTGCGAATTCTCCTTTTATTTTAACCGTCCAGCCAAGAAAAATAATAATCCAAGGCATAATTACAAACGGCCAAATAAAAAATAATAATAATATGAGACCTGCTAACGGTGATTTATAGCTGTGGTGCTTCCCCAAGACTATTTCTTCATAGGACCCCCAAGAGAACGCAATCAAACCACCAGTAAAGAAAATTGCGCCAATAATAAAATTGAATTTATGAAGTTTTAAATGCCAAACGTCG
>CAYTWK010000167.1:470-5026 GCA_964442095.1 uncultured Caulobacteraceae bacterium
TGAATATTCAGAAACATTCATCTTTTATAACTTGCGGCCAAAATTATCGGTCCACCAGTATAATGGCAATAGGAGCCCATAAAAACGCCTCCCAAATCAGACGCCAATTGTTCGCATGTAGTGAATCTGCCGATTACAATTATCTCGCCGTCCGGCGGTCTAATATAAATGGATTCGTGCAATTCATCTTTTGCCAATATACCTATCCTGCGGCTTGCAATACGGCTGTTTGATGATGGGTATCGAACTTGAAAATCATCAGGTTCAATAAAAAGCGCACGTCCACTATAAAAGCCCGTTACTTTGACGCATTTGCCGTCAAATTCTTCAGTATGTCTAACGAGGTATCTAAAACTAACGGAGCGGGAATTTCCGCCATTGCATTGTTTGTCAGTTGACCAAGCGTTCATTAAAAAAATCGGAACGTCTTTAGTTTCTTCTTGTGCGGACGCCAATGTTGGCAAGAGCAACGGGGCAATAAGGCAAAACATGATTCCAAAGATTTTTTTCATTTTGCAATCCAACTATTGAACTTAGGTTACTTCTCCTCCGGCAAGCCAATCTTACCCTTCAAGGCCTGAACAGTAACTCCAATGGTTCCCTCATGCGAAAAGGTTCGGATTGCTTTGGCTTCGACGCCGCGATATTGATTATATGTGGTGCCGCCATATGTCGCTGGATTATAGGAATAGCCAGTTGAGACCGCAATGCGCGTCTCATGTGTGCTCGTAGATGTTCCAACTAATTTTGGATTTGATGTCACCAAAATATATCTATCATTTACTGTTGGACGAATTGAAATCCCATAGACATTGCCTAGGACGCTAAGCCTATCTTCGGTAATAGCGCGCGTGGTTTTACCATCCTTGTCTAAAACGCTTATTATTGGGGCAAATGTTCGCAATTCTTCTTGAAGTCCACCAATTGTTATCGTGTGATTATCGGGGAAATTAGGAAGTAAATAGACAATATAATTTGCGGGCTTGCCATCAATATTGATGCATGCTTTTGCATTATCCATCAAAGTATTAACAAAATGATCGGTGCGCTTTTTTGTTGGCGCGAGTGTAACTGCGGCCGATAAGTCTGGAGCATCAGAACAGGTTTTTCCCGCAATCTCTGTCACAGCAACTGGAATAACAGGCGCCGTTGTCGTGCAAGCGGTTAAGGCCATAAATGCGCAAATGCCAAACCCAATATTGACTATTTTCATAATTTACTCCCGCAAATGGCTTGCCTATTTCAATAATTGCGCAGTAGCGTTTGCCGCCTCCACAATAGCTTTTTTAAGGCCTTCTGCGGCCCGCTCTGGGTTGGCCTCAATGTCCTCTGGCTTTGCAAAGCCATATTGCTCATCACCAGGGACGCTTACGGTCAGAGGCACTGGCGCGACAGCATTATACTCAACTTTATTGTCCAAGAGAACTTTGGTTGGATCTTTGGCGTCGGTCATCTTTACAGAAATGACAACAAATGGCCGCCATTGTAGGCCGCCGACTTGCTGATAGCCATAGCCTGCGCTATTAACATCTAAAACGGCACTACCCTCTGGCGCATTTGGTTGCGCTGTAGTCACCACAAACGCACGATTAATATCGCGTGGAGTAGAAATGGTAGAAATATTATAATTTTGCGCCTTTAGTGCTGCTTCAAAAGCTTCGTCGAATATCTTCTCGCCGTCAAAATTTTGTGACGCAAGTGCTTTATTGATTTTTTCCTTTTGGCCTGCAGCAATACTGGCTTCAACGCCAGCGGCCACCAATGTCACAGCAAGCCCCGCAAGGCCAAAGCCGCTAGCCGCGCTAGAGATATTTTGCCCATTAGTTGCTAGTTTGCGAATGACCGGCTCTGGTGGCATGGTATCTTCAACCACTTGTATATTGTCAATCTTTGAGGTTGTTCTATCAAAAGGTATTGGGCGATAAGGTGTCGCACACGCCCCAACTAAACTAATAACTATAAAAGAACTAATTACACGTTTCATATAAAGACCCCATTTTTAATATAATGACCTAGAGTGGCATTAATATAGATTGCTATAGTTGGTTTTGAATACTGTCAAATGCCTTTCTCATTTCGGCTTTCTTGAATCTATTCGGATTCTCTGAATCCCATACTTGCCCAAAAAGGCGCAAACCGCTATTTCGTTCAAATGATTATTTTACAATTTCCGGGGCAGGGTTCCCAATCTGTTGGTATGGGCAAAATATTGTCCGACGAGTTTGCAATTGCCAAATCAGTTTTCCAAGAAGTCGATGATGCTTTAGGGCAAAATCTAAGCGGCCTTATGTTTGATGGGCCAATTGAGACGCTAACCTTAACCGAAAATGCGCAGCCCGCAATTATGGCGTCTTCAATTGCGCTTTTGCGGGTATTTCAATCCGAGTTTGGATTTGACCTAAAAACCGCAAGTTTCGTTTGTGGTCATAGTTTGGGTGAATATACCGCCTTAACTGCGGCTGGCGCATTTAGCCTTTCGGAAGCCGCAAAACTATTGAAATTGCGTGGCCAAGCGATGCAGCGCGCAGTGAAACCAGGGGCAGGGGCTATGGCATCTTTAATTGGGCCCAAAAGCGATATCGCACTCGCCGAGGCTGCGGCGCTGGAAGGTTCCAAACATGGTGTTTGCGTCGTCGCGAATGACAATAATAATGGCAATGTCGTTATTTCTGGCGACAAGGCTGCGGTTGATGCCGCAATTGAGGCCGCCAAAGCAATGGGCGCAAGGGCAATTCCACTTAGCGTAAGTGCGCCATTTCATTGCCCATTAATGGCGCCGGCTGCCGATGAGATGAAGGCCGCATTAGAGGCCGCAAAGATTAATTCGCCAATTATTCCAATTGTGCCGAATATATCTTTAGAGCCAACCCAAGAGGTTGAAACAATAAAGCGTCTATTGGTGGATCAGGTGACTGGCCGTGTAAGATGGCGCGAAACTATCGAAAAACTTGCGCAAATGGGCGCAAATCAATTTGTTGAAATAGGGGCAGGTTCGGTCCTCACGGGTATGTCAAAGCGTATTGCGCCCGATGCAAAACACACCACAATCACAAGCGCCGATGATATGCGCTCTTATGAAGGATAGATAAATGTTTGATTTAACTGGAAAAAAGGCACTTGTTACTGGCGCAACCGGTGGGCTTGGGGCGGCAATTGCGCGCGCACTTAATGCGCAAGGCGCGCAGGTAGCAATATCTGGAACACGCGAAGCAGTTTTGGCTGAATTAGCTGGCGAATTAAATAATGCAATTCCATTGGTTGCAAATCTATCCGACGACGGCGCTGCCGAAGATTTGGTAAATCGTGCAGAGGCGGCATTGGGCGGCCTTGATATATTGGTTGCCAATGCGGGTGTCACGCGCGATGGGCTTTTGCTTCGGATGAAAGACAGCGATTTCGACGATGTTATGAAAATCAATCTTTATAGCTATTTTGCAATGGCGAAAACCGCGATGAAAGGCATGATGAAGCGCCGCTATGGCCGCATTATAGGGATTTCTTCTATCGTTGGCGTTACTGGCAATGCCGGACAAGCAAATTATGCGGCCTCCAAGGCTGGTATGATTGGTTTTACAAAATCGCTCGCCCAAGAGGTGGCAACGCGCGGTATAACCGCAAACTGCATTGCGCCAGGCTTTATAACGTCCCCCATGACTGATGTTTTAACCGATGATCAAAAATCGGGTATTCTTTCAACAATACCAATGGCGCGTATGGGGACAGCCGATGAAATCGCCGCAGGTGTTGTCTATTTATCTTCCGAAGAAGGCGGCTATATGACGGGGCAAACCCTTCATATTAATGGCGGCATGGCGATGCTATAGCAGTTTGCAAAATACGAATTTGTTATTTTTTTCATAAAATTGCCATTATTGTATTTGAGATTGTCTCAGTTCGAAGGCTTAAGAATGACAAAATTTGGAAAAAAACTAATCTTTGTATTGGCGATTGCACTATCAGCTTGCGCCAGCGCACCAGAAATCCCGAAAAGTGAACGCCTCGCAGAGGTGAAAACACGGGTAAAAGCGCCCCTAAGCGAGCAATTGGCCGCCAAAAATTTGCGCCTTGGCTCACCGGTCTTTATCCGAATTTTTAAAGAAACATCGGAATTTGAACTTTGGGTCAAATCGGATGAAAGATATGTGCTTTTTAAAACTTATCCGATTTGCAAATTTTCGGGCAAACTTGGTCCAAAGCTAAAAGAAGGGGATCGTCAAGCGCCAGAAGGTGTTTATTGGGTTGGTGCGTCGCAATTAAACCCACAATCTGACTATCATTTATCTTTTAACCTTGGCTTTCCCAATAAATATGATTTGGCACATGGCCGCACCGGATCTTTTTTAATGGTTCATGGCGCGTGTAGCTCGATAGGGTGCTATGCTATGACTGATCCACTCATTGAGGAAATATATCTTTTGGTTGAGGCCGCTATAAAGAATGGTCAAGCAAATGTGCAAGTTCACGCTTTGCCTTTTCGTATGACCAGAGAGAATTTAGAGCGCCACGAAAATAATGAATGGATTTCATTTTGGCGTCAATTAGCCACCATTGACGAG
>CAYTWK010000168.1:0-4915 GCA_964442095.1 uncultured Caulobacteraceae bacterium
TCCAAACTTTTATTGCCAATATTGGACTAAATCATCAATATTCGGGCGACCACGTTCAATTGGCGATGATTTCGCTTTGCCAATATAAAAAAATCCGGCCAATTTTTCATGGGCCGCGAGGCCAAAAATTTGGCGTGCATCTTCATCAAACATAGGCCAATCCGAAAGCCAAGTTGATGCATAACCAAAGCTATTGCAGGCCAAAATAAGATTAAACCCAAGTGCACCGGCCGACAATTCTTGCTCAAAGACAGGTGCTTTAACGCTTTCTTTTGGGCTAGAGACCAAGGCTACAATTGTATGGCCGTACATAAATCTTTGGCGCTGCATTTCATAATGGCCCGCATCCATATTCGGCGTTTTTGATTTCAATAAATCAGCGAGTTTATCGCCTAGCTCTTTGCGCTTTTCGCCCTCAATAATAATAAAGCGCCATGGTGCCAATTTTCCATGATCGGGCACACGCGTTGCAATTGATAATATATCCAATAGTTCGGTGCCCGAAGGGCCAATATTGGAATCAATATCAAAAATTTTACTTGAGCGCCGCTTTGACAAAAAATCCACTAATTCTTGGTTTGGCTTTGGCGCCTCTAGGGGCTGATTTTCAATAGGGAGGTTTAGGTTCAAAATCATCTCCTGATAGATTTACTATTATTCACTTATTAGAAATATGGTATTGATAAATCGAATTAAAAGGCTCATTTAGGGCAAAATTATCTGCTATATATATTTGATAGCTAGCGAAAGCCAATTAAATGCATAATAAAAAAGAAAAAACTGCTAATATCTCCCTTGTTCCTTTAAAGGAATCCGCTAGCCTGTGGGCTAGTTTGCGCATAGAGGCGGCAACCTCCGCCGCCGAAGAGCCAATCCTTGCAAGTTTTTTGAACGCGACAATTTTAACCCATAAAAATATCGCTGACGCTTTGGCATATCATTTGGCGCAAAAATTGGGCGGTTCGGACTTGAATGCACTTTTGGTTCGCGAAGTTTGCGCCTCTGTCTTTGAGGCTGCGCCCGAAATCATCACCCAAGTAGAAGCAGATATGGAAGCGGTCATGGCGCGCGACCCAGCTTGCTCTAGTTATCTGCAGCCATTTTTGTATTTCAAAGGCTTTGCCGCTCTACAGGCGCACCGCGTTGCCCATTATTTATGGAAAAATGGCCGCGAATTAATGGCGCTCCATTTTCAAAGCCGGGTTTCAGAGCTTTTTCAAGTTGATATTCACCCCGCAGCCCGCTTCGGTAAGGGTATTTTCATTGACCATGCAACGGGTATTGTAGTCGGCGAAACTGCGGTTATTGGCGATAATGTCTCCATGCTTCATAATGTAACTTTGGGCGGAACTGGAAAAACCGGCGGTGATAGACACCCAAAAATTGGCAATGGCGTTTTAATTGGCGCGGGCGCAAAAATCCTCGGCAATATAACAATTGGCGATAATGCACGGGTTGCGGCTGGATCTTTAGTTCTAAAGCCGGTATTGTCTGGCTGCACCGTGGCAGGAATTCCGGCAAAGCCAGTTGCCTCTGCAAATCCATCTTGCTGCGATGATATGGATCAAGTTTTTGACATTGCAACCTTTGATCCGACAATATAAACCATATGAATGGTAGTTTTAAATCCAAATAATAGTGATAGCGCTGGCGCGAATGTGCCGGAATTCACGGTTTCGCAATTATCAGGCGCGATTAAGCGCTCGCTTGAAACTGGATTTGCCCATGTTCGGGTGCGCGCCGAAGTTGGTCGGGTTACGGTTCCAAAATCGGGCCATGTCTATCTAGACCTCAAAGACGATGATGCTATTATTTCTGCTATCATTTGGAAGGGTGTTGCCCAAACTTTGCAAACCCCACCCACCGAGGGTATGGAAGTTATTGTAACCGGCCGTATTACTACTTTCGCTGGGCAATCAAAATATCAAATTATAATAGAAAAGCTTGAACCCGCGGGAATTGGCGCGATACTGCTGCAACTTGAGGAACGCAGAAAGCGCCTCGCTGCCGAGGGGCTTTTCGATCAAAGTCGCAAAAAGCCAATTCCGTTTTTACCGCGCACTATTGGCGTTGTTACTTCGCCGACTGGTGCGGTTATTCGCGATATCCTCCATAGGATTTCAGAACGATTTGCGACGCATATTTTAGTCTGGCCAGTTTTGGTGCAGGGCGAAAAGGCCGCCGAGCAAATCGCGGCGGCGATCAACGGCTTTAATGAGCTTGCAAATACAAATGTTCCGCGCCCAGATTTATTGATTGTTGCGCGCGGCGGTGGCTCCATCGAGGATTTATGGGCGTTTAACGAAGAAGTTGTGGTTCGTGCTGCCGCGAATAGTAAAATCCCGCTTATTTCGGCTGTCGGCCATGAAACCGATACCACTTTGATTGATTATGCCGCCGATTTGCGCGCACCGACCCCGACTGGTGCGGCCGAATATGCGGTTCCAGTTCGCACAGAATTAATGGCGCAAGTGGCAAGCTTTGATGCGCGCCTAAAGTCAGGGCTAAATCGGCGCCTGAATAGTTCAATCCTTGAGTTGCGCGCTCATCTTGGGGCATGGCCGCGTAAAGAGGTAATTATTGCAAATGCGCGCCAAAAGCTTGATATGGCGGATATGCGATTTGCCCCCGCACTTTCGAATTTGCTGAATCGCGCAAAATTGGAGTTTTCAAAAATTGGCTCTAATTTGAGGCCGCAATTATTGCGCAATGATTTGGCCAATAAAAAGGCAAATTTACTAGCAATTAATTCACGGCTCTCGGCAAGTCTTTTGCGAAATATAAAAAATGCGCAGACTCAAAATCAACAGCTTTTGGAGCGTGTGCAAAATAGCTTTATCGCCCTAGGCAGAGCAATTAATACAAAAATTACAGCGAAAGCGGCTCTTTTGGACGGCAATAGTCGCGCTTTGTCGGTTTTGAGCTATCAAAATGTTTTGTCGCGCGGCTTTGCTCTGGTTTTGGATAAAAAGGGCAATATAGTTAAAGATATAGATGCTGCAAGGAGTGCAAAATCAGTCTTTATAAAATTCCAAGACGGCGAAGTTGGTGCAAATATCGGCCCCGACAAGCCTATTCAGGGCACTTTATTTTAGCAATTTCCAATTCTTGAGCAAAAATCAAGCAAAACGTAATAATTGTATATTATTGTAATTTATGCTTAACGCAAAACTAACCAAAAAAGCTCAAAAAGCTGTATTATATTATGGTTCGCCGGAATTTACGATTCTGCAATCTGGCGGCTATGTTATTTGTGCCCAAACCGGGGACGAAATTAATCTAGAGGAATTGGTTTATTGGTCGGTGGAATTTCAAGAGGCTTACAAGGATGCGGCGGCGATGTGGCTGCGCAGACGAAGTCGTGTGCCAAAATGAAGCCATTAGAGCGCTCTTTGAAATTAATTTTGGCGTTTTGCCCGCTATTGCTTGCGCCTTTATTATCAGCTTGCGATTGGGCAAGCGCACAAGGAATTGCGCAATCTTTTCCATCAAATAACCCGAGCGCGAGCGAAAAAGATCAAGCAAAATCAAAAGAAATGGCAAACCAATTACCAATGGAATTGCGCGGTCAGGCCATGCAATCGGGTGTGATTATTGGAAAAACTATACCTAATGCGAAAATTGATGCGGCGGGAATTGAAACTCTCTCCGATGAATTCGGCGTTTTCATTGTCGGATTTGATAGAGATGCGCCGCCCATAGCGACCATAACTGTTAGAGCCGATGATGGCCGAACCGTATCGCGCGAGCTTAATATCGCGCCGCGCCAATATAAAATCACTGAGGTTAATGGCCTGCCGCCCGCGACAATCAATCCGCCGCCCGAAGCAATGGAGCGAATCCAAAGGGATAGCGCTTTAAAGCAACAGGCCTTTAGTTCACGCGCTTCCGAAGTGCGCGGTTTTGAAGAAGTTTTTAGCTGGCCCTTGCAAAATGTGCGGGTAACTTCGCCATGGGGCGCGCAAAGAAAACTAAACGGCGAGGGCCTTCGCCCGCATTATGGGATTGATTTGGGCGGCGCCATTGGCACACCAATTTTTGCACCAGCAACGGGCCGCGTGATCTTGGCGCAAACAGGTATGCACTACGAAGGTGGCATGACGGCAATTGATCATGGCCAAGGCCTTATTAGTGTTTATCTTCACCAAAGCAAAATTGATGTAAGTGTTGGGCAAATCGTCAATAAAGGCGATAAAATCGGTGAAATCGGCAAGGAAGGCCGCGCCACTGGTCCGCATTTATGCTGGCGTATGCGTTGGCGCGGACGGCAAATTGACCCGTCAAACCTAATAGAACCAAAGCCGATTTTATAGAGCTACATCACTCCCGCATCTATCCATGCTTGTTTAGGCCAGCGTTTATGCACCCAAAACCATTGCTCTGGCGCCTCGCGGATAATGGCTTCAATAAAGCCGTTCACTCTATCCATTTCGCTTTGGACGATTTCATCAATCGGCTTGTCGTATGGCAAAAGCATAGGTTCTTGTATATCTAGTTCAAAATAGGCGCCGTTAAGACGTTTAAGGCTCATGGTCTGGATTGGCACTTTGAAACGATGCGCGAGGCGAATAGCGGCATCATTTGTCATACACTCATGGCCAAAAAGTTTTGATGAAACTCCAGTATTATACTTTTGATCATTCATTAAAGCGATAGAGCCGCCTTTGGCCAAAATCCGCATAAGGCGCATTCCACCTTCTTTGCCCTTGGGCGCAAAAAGCGTGACGCCATAATCGGCGCGCGCTTTTACAATTGCCGCATCTATTTTTGGATTATTCATTTCTCGGTATGTTACTTGGCAATCAACGCCGCGCTGCACAATCACCGCCGGCATAACTTCCCAATTGGCAAAATGACCCGAAGCGAAAACCGCGCCAACGCCTTTTTCCAAATATCTATCAAGGCGCTCTAGATT
>CAYTWK010000169.1:0-4892 GCA_964442095.1 uncultured Caulobacteraceae bacterium
ACCACGCCTATTGAATTAAAAATTATCCAAATTGACACAACCAATGTCTGCGCAATTAGAAATTTTGGCGTGCCAAAAAATCGTGCAAATTTCTCGGCGCCACGCGCAAACCAATCATCGCCAAAAACGCTATGGAGATGCAAACTTTCACGCAAGAAATGAAAGTGATTATATATTTTACGGCGGATGATTGGGCGGCTCTCTGGCATATCAAAATCCTCTAATTGCTTTAAAAAAGTTCAAAAAGATTATGAAATGTCGTCGAACAAAGCAAGCTATTAGCTTAGGAAACTAGCGCAAAATACTCGCGCCCGGTCTGCGCCGCGTTAGCGCCAATGCCAAGCCCATTGTTACCGCAGTCGCCAAAAGCGATGATCCGCCATAGGAAATGAATGGCAATGTCATTCCTTTGGCAGGAATCAAATCCATATTGACGGCCAAATTAATCCCGACCTGAAGGCCAAAAAGAGAAAATAGACCAATCCCCGCAATTTGCGCAAAAGGATCTGGATTCTTACTGGCTATATGAATTCCACGAACCACTAAAATTGCGAATAATCCAATTAGCAATAAAGCCCCCAAAAGACCCCATTCTTCGGTGGCAAGAGAAAAAATAAAATCCGTTTGCGCATCGGGTAGATATTGTTTGATTACGCCTTCACCTGCGCCGCGGCCAAAGATTCCGCCCGAGCCAATGGCATCAAGCGCACGTTCAATCTGATAATTGTCGCTATTGCCGCGATCACTAAATTTGCGAAAACGGGCGACAAAATGCGGCATAAATTTAAAGAGGCCAATAATCCCAATTATTGAGAATATCCCAAGGCCGATTGCCCATCTAATACTCATTCCAGCGATTAAAAAGACAATCAAAAAACAAGTGCTTAGAAGTAATGATTGCCCAACATCGGGCTGCATAAGAAACACAGAAATTGGCAATGCGACAATTGCTGTTGCAATTTTTTCGTAATTTACGCCATCATCATAAATTCTTCGAGTTAAAACCCATGACGCCAATATAATAGCAGCCGGCTTTATAAATTCCGAAGGTTGGAGCGAGAAACCGGCGATTTTTAGCCATCTTTGGCCACCCTTTGCCTCGTGCCCGATAAATAATATCAAAATCAAAACTGCAAAAGAGCCAATATAAAGTAGCACGGAGGCGCGCCGAACTGAATCTAGCGATAAAAAAGAACAAAACACAAGTGCAAAACAAGCGGCACCAGCGAAAATGACTTGGCGATAAACAAAGTAAAATGGATTATCAATCGATAGTCTTTGCGCGGCAACACCAGACGAGCCAAAAGTTAGAATAACACCAATTGAAATAAGCGCCGCAATAATCAAAAGACTGGTTTGGTCGATTGTATTCCACCATTTCGAAAACATGCCGTCGCGGCGGCCAATTTTCGCCCTAACTTTGTTTAATGGCAGAGATTTCGCTATCGACATTTATGGCTACTTTTATGGCTACTTTTGCATTCCTATTTTAAGACTATTGTCACAAACATGGTTACAGAAGCGTTACTAAGCTCGGGCCATAAGCATTAATCTATGAATTTAATCACTTGATTTATTATCAGGCTTTTCAAAAAGCCAAATAGTGAACAGACCAACCAATAAAATAAGAAATGCGCCGCTAATTGCCCTTAAAGCGCGCGCGGCATTTGCTTCTTTGCCAGTTTCAAAAAATAAATCAAAATTTAGTGGCACGCTTTGATATGAAAAATAGGCAACCCACATGATGCATGCTAGCGAACCGATAATTGCCGCAATCCAACGAAAAGAAATCGGTCGTATCTTGTCTTCGCTTGGATCCGAAAAATGCCGAAAAACACTTAGGCCAATTGCGACAACAAAAAACAAAATGAGCGCCATTTCCCATGCAACACCTTTTAGCAGAGAGATTAATATTGCCATGAAAATAAGACCCAGACTAAACCAATAAATCTGCCCAATTTCGCGCCAAACAAAATTTGCACACATCATTAATAACATACCAATTATCGCAATCGCAAAATGCGCAATATCCAAAAATTCGACGCTGAAACTCGATTCAAACTGTAAATAGCGCGCTGAATATAGCGGCACTGCCGATGCGCCCAATAGGCAGAAACCGGCAATAAAAATCAAAACTGCCAAGATTTGCGGCGCTAAATCCACGGCCCGTGTGCCAATTTTTTTAGCCGCGCGCGTCGCAGGTTTTGCCGCCGGCGCTGCTTGATCTAGACCCAAAATTATAGTGGCGGCCAATAGCGGAAAAATGTTATAAATCAAACGATAAACCACAAGAGCTACGGCGGCTCCTGGGATATTTTGGCTGGTCGGTGCCATTGTTAATATCGCTGCTTCAAAGACCCCAAGACCACCTGGTGCACCTGAAATTGCACCTAATAGCCCAGCTAAAATGAATACAGCTAAAAACGGGGGAAATGACCAGCCGCCATGGTCTGGCAATAATAAATATAATGCCAATGCCGCCCCTATTTTATCGAGCATTACCAAAGATAAGTGCGCAAAACTGCGCTTGGGATTAGCAAATTTAATGTTAGTTGTTCCCCATTTAAAGCTTTGATTGCCTTTATAGGCGACAAAAATCCATGCGCTGGCTGGTATGATTAAAACCAAAGCAATGAGCCACCAAAAACCCGCACTAAATTTGCCATGGTTTGCTATTTCTATGGCCCCAAATAAAAGACCCAATGCAGCGGCACAAAGGCCTCCAATTTGCACCGATGTTCCCGTTGCCATCGAAAGCGCGCCGATTTCACTCTGAGTTAGCCCCCATTTCCCATAAAGCCGCGCGCGCGCAGTCGAGGCAATAGCCCATGAATATCCCAATGTCTTTGCTAAAGCATAGGCAGCAATAGAGGCTCTAAGGGTGCGCCCAACGTTCAAACTCTTGCCAATCATTGAAAGGCAATATCTATCGTTTAGGCTAAGCGCGCCATAGGTTAAACAAACCGCGAAAATCGCGCCAATAGTAGTAGAAAACTGAACAGCATCAAACGCTCTGCTTAAATCGGCAAGCGCAAATTGATTAAGCTCCTTGCTAATAAGATTGAGCGAATAAAGGAATATTATAAGGCTGCCAAAAGTCGTCACTTTTGGGTGATTAGTTATTTCATTGACTAAGCGGCGAAAAAAATCAACAATGCGCCAGACAATCGATATAAATTTCTTATCAGAGTTTTCAGCCATTTTGATACCAAATCACAGAGGTATTTAATGGGTTATGCAGCGATATCCCCGCGCACTCTAGATTTAAATATGTCACGGTGCAATCCTTTGCCAAAAATACTTATGGCGCAGTCATCGCCAATATCTCTTTTCGCGGCAATCCGTGCAAATTTTGGAAAAGCATTTTGAACTTGCGCTACTTTGTCGGCAAAATGGGTAACGACGATAATATCGCTCTGCTTTGATGCTAAACTCGCTGCCGACAGAAACTCATCGCCGATTATCCAAAGCACACGCACTGCTTTACCGCAATTACTAACTTTGCCCGCTTCGAACCCCAATGTTGGGAACTGCCGCGCTAGAAGTGCAATATGCGCGCCCGCATCTTCACCGCGAACTTCGATTAGGTCGCACAAATTCAATTTAATCACTTGGGAGACTTCGCTTAGCATTCTCCAGCATTTTTTTTGCGCGCCTTCTTGGGTTTCCGCATATCGCCTTATCGCGCTTGCATTATCATTATCACCAATACTGAATTCTATTTCTTGCACTAGAGCTTCCCTTTGTTACCCATTAAGTCTGTGGTGTATCGGTGAATGAAAAGTTACTTTTGCTATACAAAATGTAATAATTACATAAAAAAGCCAAAAAAATCAGAGCCGCAGCGTATTTTTTGTTGTAATAATAACTATAGACGTTGAATAGAATTCTGTGGGCTTTGCGGATTATTTCCAACGATCTCATTGAGATTAACGCCCGGCCGAATAAGGCCAGATCGCAATTGGCTCTGTTGAGAAGTTTGCTGCACTGGCGCGCTTACTGTTGCGGCAATTGATTTCTTTTGATGAGATTCGACTCCGCGCATAGCCTCAACTAGGCTTTTTGGATCGACCTCGTCTGCCATAAGCTGGACTGTTTCCGTGGTCTCAGTTTCTTTACGGCGGCTCGCGAGGTCATTATCAGCAAAGCGCAAACGCATTGGAACACTCACGCCCTCCCCGAACGCGATTGCCTCGCGATTATCCAATGAGGACAGAAAGCTTATTACACTTGCCGATGAATCTGACAATGCCGACCTAATAATCTCTTGGTCAGTATCATTGGTAAGACGCATGGCAAAAATTGTCGAACATTGAGAAAGTATTGTTTGGTCCAATTCACCCGGCCTTTGGGTTACCACAGCGATGGCGCAGCCATACTTACGGCCCTCTTTGGCAATACGAGAAATAGCGCGACGGGTTGGTAAAAACCCAAGATTGGGATCGCTCGGAACATATCTGTGTGCTTCTTCGCAAACCAATAGGACCTTTATTGCACCATGAGAGCCGCGCGCGACCTCAAAGGAAAGACGCGCAACAACTGACGCAACGCTATTTACAACCTCGCTCGGCAAGCCCGAAAGATTAATAGTTGTCATCGGTTTGCCATTTGCCGGTAGCCTAAAAATATTGGCAACGATTGACGCAAAATTATCATCACGTCCAGCACGTCCAAACATAAAGGCATAGCGTGGATTATTTTCGATTATTTCCAAGCGAATCTTTAGGCTTCTTAGTGCCAGACGGCTAAACCTTGGCTCTAATTGACCCAAAATATCATCTATAATTCGAATGACATCGCTCATGCGATATGGAATTGGAGTATCAACATTAATCGATGAATTATCGGGGCGACGAATTGTATCGGATGCCCCCAAAGATCTCTCGACTTTT
>CAYTWK010000170.1:0-4873 GCA_964442095.1 uncultured Caulobacteraceae bacterium
GCTTTGCGCTTTTTCTGCGCGGTTTGATATTGGCGAAAATTCAAGCTTAAATTTTTATAGCACGCTTCGTGGTGGTGGTATTGATTTATCGGCTATTGGCGCGATACAAGCCGCAAATAGCCAATTTAACGCCTATTTTATTACTTCTGGTGGACAGACTGTGCGCCGCAATTTTGGAAGTGTTTTGGCGGGTGATAATGCCAAACTTAATATTGGCGGCGCATATTTACTTGCGCAAAGCCATTTCGATTTCTTTTCAAATATTACCCATCAAGTTCCAAATTGCGAAAGCCGAGAAATTGTGCGCGGCGTTTCAGCAGATGGTGCACAGGCGGTGTTTCAGGGCAAAATCCTTGTTGCCAAAGATGCGCAAAAAACAATCGGCAATATGGAACACCGCGCCCTAATGCTAGAGGATGGTGCGCGCATAAATGCCAAACCAACCCTCGAAATTTATGCCGATGATGTGGAATGTTCGCATGCCAATACAATTGGTGCGATTGATGATAGCGCGCTTTTTTATATGCGCTCGCGCGGGATTAGCGAGGCCAAAGCCAAAGCTATGCTAACCGAGGCATTTTTAAGTGAAGTTTTCGACGATTTAGAAAGTGAAGTCGCGAAAAGCGATTTTAACTCATATATCACTCGTGCATTGAATGGAATAATTAAATGAGTTTTGATGTCCATAAAATTCGCGCCGAATTTGAGATTTTGGGCCGCAAGATCAATGGCAAGCCATTGGTCTATCTAGATAGTGCAGCATCGGCCCAAAAGCCAAATGCTGTTCTTGATGCAATGTCCGATTTTGCCCGCACTTCATATGCGAATGTGCACCGCGGTATTCATACTTTATCGAATGAAGCCACAAATGCTTATGAGAATGCACGAGATACAATTGCCAAATTTATTGGCGCGAATAGCAATGAAATTGTCTTTACCAAGGGTGCAACAGAGGCGCTTAATTTATTAGCCCATAGCCTCGGTGAGGGTATAAAAGCAGGTGATGAGATTATCGTTACTGAACTTGAACACCATGCCAATATTGTGCCTTGGCAAATGCTTTGTGCGCGAAAAGGAGCAAAACTATTATGGGCGAATATTAATGATGATGGCCAATTAGATTTAGAGCATTTCAAATCGCTTTTGAGTAGCCGCACAAAAATCGTCTCTGTTGCGCATATTTCCAACGTCTTGGGCACAAGGTTGCCTATCGAAGAAATTGCCGCCCTTGCGCATGAAAATGGTGCAAGAGTGATTATTGATGGCAGCCAAGGGATTGTTCATGAAATAATTGACGTTAAGACTTTGGATTGCGATTTTTATGTCTTTTCATCGCATAAATTATACGGCCCAACAGGAATTGGTGTTCTTTACGGAAAGTATGACCAATTGAACGCTATGCCTCCATTTTTGGGTGGCGGTGAAATGATAGATATAGTCACAAAAGATGAACTCACGTTCAAAGATGCACCCGCACGTTTTGAAGCTGGAACCCCGCCGATTATTGAAGCAGTCGGGTTAAATGCGGCGGTTAAGTGGCTCGCAAACCAAGATAGAGACTTAATTTATCGCCATGAAGATGAATTGTTGCAATATGCAACAGAACAAATCCGTCAAAGAAATCGCGTTCGTTTACTCGGAACGGGCAAAAATAAAGCGCCAATTTTAACATTTGTCGTTGAAGGAATTCATGTCCATGATTTATCGCAAATTTTGGACAAATATGGCGTAGCAATCCGCGCCGGGCAACATTGTGCGCAGCCATTAATGACCCGAATGGGGGTTTCGGCATCTGCGCGCGCCAGTTTCGGAATATATAATACAATCGAAGAAATAGATATTTTTATTGCAAGCCTTGATAGAGCAATAGAATTTCTTACATAGGATAATAGGGTGTAAAATGGATATGGAAGCCAACACAATCGCCGAAAATGGGCAAATGGAAGTAGTGGGCACCGAAAGTAATTCGGAGCACCAAAGAATTGCTGATGACCTAGTTCAGGCTTTTAAAGAAGTTTATGATCCAGAAATTCCGGTCGATGTTTATGAGTTAGGACTTATCTATAAGGTTGATATTAATGATGAGGGCCATGTTGATATTACTATGACTTTAACAGCACCTGCATGCCCCGCCGCAGAAATTATTCCTGCGCAAATCGAGGAGGCGGCTTTGACGGTTAAGGGCGTAAGCTCGGCAAAAGCTTATGTTACATTTGATCCACCTTGGACCAAAGATAATATGTCCGACGAAGCTAAATTAGTCCTAAATATGTATTAGAGGGAAAGCCATGCTTGCAAAGCGACGCGAAAGACCGCCAATTGTTACACTCTCCGAAGCTGCCGCGCTTCGGGTTAAAGATATAATGGCAAAAAGTGAGAAGCCATTTTTACGCGTCGGCGTAAAAAATGGGGGCTGTGCTGGCGTTGAATATTTAATGGAATATGCCGACGCAAAAGAACCGCTTGATGAGCAAGTGGAAAGTAATGGAGTTTCAATTTTGATAGCTGCAAACGCGGTTTTATTCCTAATCGGTACTGTAATTGATGTTGAAACCACGAATTTCCATTCCAAATTCACCTTTCGCAATCCAAACCAAACAGACGCTTGTGGTTGCGGCGAAAGCGTTACTATTGTTCCTGCGAAGGAATACTAGCTCATAAAAGATGTTTGAATGAGTTAAGTGTCGCAATAGCTTTGCGATAGGGATTTGGCCCCATACTAATTCGCGCGACACCAATATAGGCAAACTCTTTTGCGCCATTTGGTAACTCCGCAACGAAAATATTAATAGGTAGCTCTATCTGCGCCGCCAATTCTTTAATTGCGCCAATATCACTAACCCCTGGAATGAAAATTCCGCTTGCGCCTGCCTCTTTAAATGCGGCCGCGCGCTTTATGGTCTCATCAATGGCTTGGGTCTGGGTAAATTCACCCTCTTTTTGAAAAAAGATGTCGGTGCGGGCATTTATAAAGAAGTTTAGCCCAATTTTATCCGCACGCTCTCTAATTGCCGCAATTCGCTCTTTTGCTTCTTGGACTGGGCGCAAAGTGCCATTTTTGGGATATGAATCTTCGATATTGCAGCCAATAGCACCGATTTCCATAATCCTTGCCACCGAATTGCCAACCTCCACAGCGGTATTACCATAGCCAGATTCTAAATCGATTGTGACTGGAACTTCTACAGCAGCGCATATTCTTTGTGCATTTGCCAATACTATATCAAATGGAATATTTTCGCCATCTTCAAAGCCATGACTAGCGGCAACTGCCCAGCTTGCAGTCGCTATTGCTTTTGCACCCATATTTGCAACAGTTTTTGCGCTGCCTGCATCCCATACATTTACAAAGACAATTGGATTTCCTTTTTTATGGAGCGAATGAAAAATCTCGCATTTTTCATTTTGGGTTTTCAAGGATTGTCTATGCATATTTCGCCTCGTGGTTTAAAAGCCATTCTTTACGCCATATTTTTCCCCCATAGCCGGTCATAGAGCCATCTGCACCAATTACACGGTGGCAAGGGATAATTATTGCAATTTTATTTGCACCGTTTGCGCGGCCAATTGCGCGCACAGCATTTGGCTTATCAATTAAAGCCGCCTGCTCACTATAGGAGCGGGTTTGACCAAATGGAATAGACAAAAGACCCTGCCAAGCGCACTTTTCAAAATCAGAACCAATTTGGGAAATTGAAATTGAAAATGACTTTAGTCTGCCAGCGAAATATTCGTCCAATTGGCTTTGCAATTTCGGGAAAAGGGAATGATCTTTGAAACAAACTGCGCCAAATCTTCGTTTTAGGTCAATAATTTCTCGCGGCAATGCTTTCCTTTCGGCAAATTCCAGCAATACCAAGCCTTCATTATTGGCAATCGCGAGCATAGGGCCGATTGGGGTTTCAAGCCATTTAGCGCTCATGATTTCGGTATTTTTGATTGCGCTTGGGCTTATGCCAATTTCACGATTAATTGCCTCATTAAAGCCAGAGGCGGAATTGAAGCCCGCATCTAATTGAGCATCGATTATTCTTGCCCCATTTTTAAAGTCAGCCACTACCGCGCCGAGGCGATGTTCGCGCGCGAATTTCAAAAATGATACACCATAATCACGAATGAATGCGCGCCTTGCACTTGATGGGTCAATTCCCAAAGATTTTAAATCTTCACCACTCCATCGTTTTTCACTATTCTCATTAAGTAATCCTATAAGCTTTTGCGTTAATGGGTGTTTGGCGCGCGGGCCTTCTTTTGGTTTACACATTTTACAGGGGCGAAATCCTCTATTTTCTGCCTCGTTAATTGAGCTTACAAAAATTACATTGCTTTCAAGCGGCTTTCGCGCGCCGCAGGATAATTTGCAGAATATTTTGGTGGTCTTAACACACACAAAATAAAATCCATCATATGCCTCGTCACGGCGCAATAGCGCACTATAAAGCAAAGCATTATTTGGTATTGTTGATTTTGCTATTTTATTCATACCCTAAAATAGCGCGGTAAGAAATTAATGTAACCGAAAAAGAGGCAAGGATTAAAATTTATTCAGCGGCTTGCCATTCTATCAAATTGGCGCATCTTTCTTGTTTCGCAGCGCCTAAGCTGGGTGTCATATGATGCCGATTGGCTTGCGACCCTATTGGCAACCCCCAAGAGCCAAGATTTACCATTATAAGTGCCGCGTCTATAACCTGCTGGCCCTTCATGATATGCGAGATAGAGGTTTCGCACATCACTTTTTTGAATACGTGTTGTTTTGTGAATGTGATCAAGATACCAGCCAATAAAATCTGCTGAATCACGAAATCTCTTTCTTTTAGCCTGCCCATTCTCGCGCTCATATTGGGCCCAAGTTGCGTCTAAAGCTTGGGAA
>CAYTWK010000171.1:0-4853 GCA_964442095.1 uncultured Caulobacteraceae bacterium
CCCAAAGTGGCAATAGGAGCCATAAGATTAATCGATTTACCCGACGCTTCGAGCGCGCTTAGCCGCAATTTAATATCATTCATCGAAAAATTATTTTGGCCAAAAACAATATTGGTTGCGAATGTCGGCGCGGTTCCGATTATTTCATTTAAAGCAGAATTTCCGGTATTTAATTGTTTTCCGGTGCCATTAATTTGCAAAATTGTATTTGCCGCATTTGCCGCATTGCGCAAATTAAAATCTGCATCAATTTGCCCCGTGTAATTTCTACCAAAGACTGGCGCAATTAATAGATTGGCTTTTCCGTTTAGCTCCATTGCGCCAAAAATATTTCGATTGCCCTTACCTTTTATATTCAATGCTTGCCCAAAAACCTCTATTAATTCTAAACCCCAATTTCCATTGCTTTGTCTTATGGCGGAAATATTACCGCTCGGGCTTGGGCCAAATGCGCGCGAGACAATATTGTTTAACTGGCCACCAATTGCCGCAAAACTTACTTTTAAATCATTCTGCCCATTCTGATTTAATAGATTTATTGTGCCATTAATTTGGCTAAAGCTAAGCGGGCCATTAATTTGTGCGCTACTTATTCCTGCCAAACCGACAGAATTTAAGACATAATTGCCACTATAAATCGCACCATTTTTCGTAATATCTAGCTTTCCAACCGAGGCCGCCGCCGCGCCACGAATTAGATTCGATTGCATAAAATTGGTTAGGTTTTGGATGTTGAAACTAACATTAAGGGGTGCAATAGATCGCCGCGCTTTAAAATCGATTGGCCCATTAAGCCTAAGGCTTGAATTATTTCCATTTAGCCCAAAACTGGTATCATAAATTCTTTTATTCGGAGCGCCATTAAGATCCCAGCTGGCTTGTAAACCGACATTTTGACCAAACATTCGCGATAGGCTTCGTGTAAGACTAGAAGCCGAAAAATCAAGACTGCCAGAAATATCGCCGCCGCTTTTATTCCAATTACCCCTAATATCTGCGAACCTTTGACCACCCGAAAGCCCTATTGTATTTATATTGCCTTCATTGCTCTTGGCCCAAAGCCGCGAATTTATTAAGAGCTTTTGATTTGGGTTAAGTCCCAAAGCGCCGGCGATAGCCCCACCACTTTCTTCATTGGCACTTATGAAACTATAAACTGGCACGCCGTCATGGGTTTCAATGTCGATACTTGCACCATCGCTAAAGCGGCGAACACTAATTAATTTCGCGTTTAGTTTAAAATCCTTATTATGATGAAGCTCAATTCTTGCAGCGCCGCCGCCAATACCTCTTACAACCGAAAATCCTTCAAAGCTCTCGATGGGGCTTTTCGCTTTATCAATTTGAAGTGCAATTAAGTATCGCTTTAGAAATTTGGTGTGTTTTGTAAGAATTGGCCGCCTATATATTCTTATGCCTTTTGCCTCTGCGGTATTTATATGGACAAGACCCCTAAGGAGCGCGAGGCTCTCCCATGATACTTCGAAATTCCGGCCCTCTATCCATATGCCATTAGCATCACTAATAGAGGCATATTTTAAGGTGAAATTGGTGAAAATATCTCCTTCCAATCCCTCGACAGTTAAATTCCCGATACGACCCAGTTTTATGCCATTAAAAGCAGATATTATTTGATTGCGTCCAAATTCGGTCAATGCACCAAATCGAACACCAATTATTAGCCCCAAAAACCCGAGCATCACCACCATTATAGCGGCATTGCCCGAACCAATCGCGCGCACTAGGTGTTTTTTGGAAATTTTGCTTTTGGCAATAGCTTTTTCTTTTTTTGCCCTTTTTAATTCGGCAATTTCAGCCTCACTCATTTCGGCCTTTTGCGGCTCTTTTACTAGTTCGCGAAAGAACTTTAGCACCTCGATTTTGATTTTCCTAAACCAACGCTTTGCCATTAGAAACTTTGGCCTACACCAATATAAATTTGGAAGGCTGCCTCGCCAGTTTGCCTTTTTATAGGCAATGCAACATCAAGCCTAAGCGGTGCGAAACCAAGATCATAGCGCAAACCAAGGCCTGCACCCGCGCGAAAGTTCGAAAAACTTGGTGTTGCTTCAAGACCAAGATTGCCTGCATCGACAAAGCCGACAAGACCGAATTTGCCGCCAATATTGCGCCTATATTCAAGGCTTACTTCAACAAGCGAAAGCCCACCAATAGGCGTGGTATTTGGATCATTGTATTTTGGCCCAATTCCTTGATATTCAAATCCGCGAACCGAGCCGCCGCCGCCAGAATAGAGCCGCCTTCCGGCCGGTAGTTCAGGAATTTTGCCGCCGATTATTGAGCTAATCCTTGCGCGCGCCGCCAACACATTATCATTATCACCAATTGTCTTATAATAGGAGGCTTGGCCACCTAATTCCAAATAAGATAAATTTGCATCGCCCGTAATTAATGTCGGCGAGACAGTGCCATTTACTTTATAACCCTTGGCAGGATCTAGAGATCTATCAGTATTGTCGATAAGAAAACTACCAAAAAGGCCAATGGTTGCGAAATCGCGATCAATTGTATTGTTTATTGTTAGCGCGCTAACTTCTTGGTTGCGCGATAAATTGGTCCGAAAGCCATAGGTCCAAAATGAATTTAGATTCCATCTTTTGGTTAGCTCGCTTCTAAATTCTAAACCGGTTTCGCGATAAGCCTTAGTATTATCGTCAAATGCCGCTAGAGAGGTTGCCAATGTTTCACTCGGCCTTAAAAAATGCGGGAGTCGCAATTCAGCTTCTAATCGCTTTTCAATTTCACCCAAAAGCAAGCTACCAAAAAGAGAATCGCCGCGACCTAAAATATTATAGCGGCCAATACGCCCTTCAATGGATGGGCCTTCATTGGTGGAATAGTTAAATTGCGCCTCCAAAGAAGTTTTAGCTCTATCAGTCAATGCGACCCGAACCGGTCTTTGTTGGGTTTGGGAATCTGTGTCCCCCAATAGAATAGAAACCGCATCATAGACCCCGGTTTCTAAAAGCCGCTTTTCGAATTCATTTATTTTTTCGGGTGAAAAATTTTCGCCCTCTTTCCATGAGACTATATTATTTAACCATTTAACATTTGTCTTGCTCTTACCAATTAATTCAGCCTTCCCAAGCTTTGTAATCTTGCCAGAATTTATTTTAAAAACCGGATTCATTTTTAAAGTTGCATGGTCCACAATAACGCGGCGATTTAGAGTTATGGCATCAGCATAGCCATTTGCAAGAACCGCACCCAATGCGCGGCTCTCCGCACTTATTATTTCCTCGGCGCGCGCATCCCTATTATTGCTCTGTTCGATTTGGGCACGGGCCTTGGCAATTGTTACATCGTCTGGCGTCTCGCCTTCAAAAACTAATTGCTCATTGTCGATTTTGAATCTTGGGCCAATTTCCACTTTTACGACCGCACGCGCAGGCTCTTCATCGGGAACTTCAGGCGTAACAATTGCTTGATAATAGCCTTCGGATCTCAAAAGCTCCATAACATTTGTTGCCGCAGTTTCGGCGCGCCTTCTTGCCTCGAAAGCGCTTTGCGGGGCGGTATCATTTTCGCCCACAGCTAGTTTCATTTTATCAAGCAATATCCCGCTTGCATCCGAAGCAATGGTTGCACGTGGCTCCGCTATGCAATTATTGCCTAAAAAAAGGGCAATTATTGAGGCGCAATAAATTATCGTCCGTCTATTTTTGCGGACGGCTTTAGAGCGATCTTTTTTCCCGATAGAATATAGGCCATTCATGGTTTCATTTAACTTGGTTTTCTGCAATAAGGCAATAAGTCCTGCATGACAAAGGCTTTAGGTTCTGTCTTTAAAATCGAAATATTAAGTTGCTTGAGCGAAAATGCCTCGATTTAGCGGCTTTTTACAGTCTATAGGGCCAAAAATGCGGCTTTGGGTTTGAGTTAAGGACGTAATAGCTATAAAGCGTTTTCGCGCGATAGCCATGTATGAATCATTTGCAATTTGCGGTTTTGGTTTATCTGGCAGTTTTTCAACTTTTATTCGGCTAAGGTATAATGGCAGAGTTTGTCCCGGTTCCTTCTTTTGAGCTTGTAGTATTTGGTGCATCTGGCGATCTTGCGCTTAGAAAATTATTCCCATCTTTGTTCCACCGCTTTTGCGATGGTCAAATTCCTTTATCTAGCAAAATAATTGGTGTTGCACGCCATAGCCTAAGCCGCGACGAATTTTTGGAAAATGTCAAAAATGGATTCTTTAAGCTTGCTGGCGTTGAAGAAAATCATCCCAAATTAGCTGATTTCTTGGGGCTGATTGATTATGCAGCGCTTGACGCAAGTGATGAAAATGCTGATTGGCAGTTTTTAAAACAAAAGCTTGAGAATAGTGAAAAGCCAGATATTGCGCGTGTATTTTATTTATCTACGCCGCCGTCGGTTTTCGTTCCTATTTGCCAATGTCTAAAAAAATCTGGCCTCGCAATAAAAGATGCAAGAGTTGTATTGGAAAAGCCATTGGGACGGGATCTTGAAAGTGCGCGCGCAATCAATGAGGGCGTTGGAGAAGTATTCCCCGAAAATTGCGTTTATCGTATTGATCATTACCTTGGCAAAGAGACAGTGCAAAATTTATTGGTTTTGCGTTTTGCAAATGCTCTTTTTGAACCAATATGGTCACGTGCCGCAATTGACCATGTGCAAATCACGGTAGCCGAAGATTTGGGTGTTGGCACGCGCGGCGATTATTACGATAAATCGGGCGCGATGCGCGATATGGTTCAAAACCATTTGCTCCAACTTTTATGCCTAGTGGCAATGGAGCCGCCATCATCTATGGATGCAGATGCTATTCGCACCGAAAAGATTAAGGTTCTACAGGCATTGGTTCCGATTGATGG
>CAYTWK010000172.1:0-4737 GCA_964442095.1 uncultured Caulobacteraceae bacterium
GCGAGCGAAAACTCAGAAGTAAAAAAGGCTATTTATAAAAGCCTTTGCCAAACCCTAAAGTCGGGTGCAATTATCGCCACCAATACTTCGTCTATCTCGATTACGCGCCTTGGGGCATCAACCGATAGAGCGGAAAAATTTATCGGCCTTCATTTTATGAACCCGGTTCCCTTAATGAAATTGGTGGAAATTATTCGCGGCCTTGCTACAGATGAAGAAACCTATAATGCGGTTGTCGAAGTTGCGGCGCGTATGGGAAAAATAACTACAAATTCGGAAGATTTTCCGGCCTTTATAGTTAATCGTATTCTTATTCCCATGATTAACGAGGCGATTTACACGCTTTATGAGGGTGTAGGCACCGTCGATTCCATCGATAGAGGCATGAAATTGGGTGCAAATCACCCTATGGGTCCTTTAGAGCTTGCGGATTTTATCGGCCTGGATACGGTTTTAGCAATTATGCAAGTCCTCAATGAGGGGCTCGCCGATACCAAATATCGCCCATGCCCGCTCTTGGTCAAATATGTCGAAGCTGGCTGGCTAGGCCGCAAAACCAAACGCGGATTTTATGATTATCGCGGCGAAACCCCAGTTGCTACGCGGTAATTTCTTTCTAGGCTTCAGCTGACTCCATCGTCTTTTCAGATTTGCGCTTATCAAACATTTCCCAAACGCCATTTTCACCGGACCAATCGCCTTTAGTTGCGCCTTTTGAATATTCGGTAGCGCGCGCTTCAAAGAAGTTTGCATGCTCTACACCGTTTAATAGCGGTGAAAGCCAAGGCAATGGATGCTCGGTTACGCCATAAATTGGCTCTAGCTCTAGCTGCCCAAGGCGCCAGTCAGCAATATAACGAATATATTGTTTGATATCATCCGCTGTCATACCTTGCACGGGGCCCATTTCAAACGCAAGATCAATAAAATTATCCTCAAGCATTACCGTTGTTTTGCACATTTCAATTATATCGTCTTTAACTTGTTGGGTTAAAGCGCCGGTTTCGCGGGCAAAAGTATGGAATAGTTTAATCATGGCTTCGCAATGAAGGCTTTCATCGCGGACCGACCAAGACACAATTTGCCCCATGCCCTTCATCCGATTAAAGCGCGGGAAATTCATTAGCATTGCGAAAGATGCGAAAAGCTGTAAGCCCTCTGTAAAGGCGCCAAACATGGCGATCGTGCGCAATATATCTTCATTGGTTTCGACGCCAAATGTTTGCATATAATCATGCTTGTCCTTCATGGCCTTATAATCCATGAAGGCGGAAAATTCACTATCAGGCATTCCAACAGTTTCGAGCAAAAGTGCATAGGCAGCAATATGAACCGTTTCCATATTTGCAAACGCTGAAAGCATCATTTTAACCTCTGTCGGCTTAAAAATACGGGCATATTTTTCCATATAATTGTCATTGACCTCAATATCGCCTTGAGTGAAAAAGCGGAAAATCTGGGTCAAAAGGTTTTTTTCATGGTCAGCGAGGTTTACAGCCCAATCTTTGCAGTCTTCGCCCAAAGGCACTTCTTCAGGAAGCCAATGAACCCTTTGTTGCTGTTGCCAAAAATCATATGCCCAAGGATAGCGAAACGGTTTATAGCCTTGCGAGGGCGTCAATAGACCAGTTTGTGTTTCATTTGCTTTGCTTTGGCTTTGATTCGTCATTTTTTCACCGTTAATTATTATGGGTTTCTATATATTGTGGTTAAATTTATGAATTAGACTACATATTGTGTGATTTGCGTTAATTAAAAGTAATAAAAAGCAGACACTCCACAATTTTTTCTAGACGTTTCAATAGAAAGATTCACAAAAGTTTCAAACTAGCGCAATATATATTTCAAATACTTCCACTAAAGCATCGATACAACATGAAAAGGGGATAGCATGTTGCAAAAATTGATGTTTGTAGTGTTTATATTATGGCTTATCGTGGCCAAAACACAAATTCTGTATTTCTTTACCGCCTGGCTTAAGGCATATTTTCTCAAACCGACAAAGCTAAATTACAAATTAGATTTACGGCGCGATGTATATAAGCCCGGAAAATCCATTAGCTTTTGCGCAATAAAAACCGATCCGCGCAAAAGCGTATGGTTTGGCCATGTTTGGATTATATGGCCGCAAAGCAAAGCAAAAACTAGGCAAATTGGCTTTTATCCGCAATGCCGGCGTTCGGCGCTATTGGGTTTGGTTTTTGCGCTCTTTTCGCCCTTTAGTATCTTTTTTGGCAATAAGCCCACAAGATCCGCAATAATTGATGATAGCGAGCTGACCCCAGACTGGGCACTAAGCGTGCGAATCGATGATGAAGTTTATGAGCGCGCCCTAAAGATTGATGAGTGCTGGCAAGGGCAAGCAAATTATCAAATTTTTGGCGGAATATTAGGCCGCTCCATTAATTGCCGAGACTATATTTTTGATATTGCAAGAGAAATTGGTCTTTGTGTCCCGAAAAACACCCAAATGGAATTACCGCCAAAATCTTTTGCTAGTTTTATTAAATTGAACACAATCGCGATTGATTTTGGTGGTTGCAGCTTTGCAAAGAATCGGCACCAAAAGCTGATTAAGAAACACCCTCTGCCCCAACCAGCCTAATTGCCCCAGATTGCGAAAAATCGTTGCAAAGGCTATTTATTTTGCCTTATCTAAACGAAAAATTGATTTAGGGCAGCGCTCGAATGTTTAAAAAATTTGTTTTAAGAACTGCAGCGCTTGCAATTTCTTGGATATGTTTAGTTGCGCTTTTAGCGGCATGGTCTTGGTCAAAGTCCTATTTTGTTGATTTTGGGCCACGGCCAACGAAATATGAAATCGACATGCGCGCCGATAAGACCCAAAAGGGGCGCAGAATAGTATTTGTTGCAACACAGGCGCAACCGGAAAGACATTGGTATTTTGGGCATATGTGGGTTCAGTATGAAACCACGCCAATTGGCGCAGCGCCAAATACATTCCAGTTTGGATATTATTCAAAAAACCAAACCGAAGCTGCAAAGGAATTAGCAATTTCATATATAAATCCCTTGGGTTTTATTTTTGGCCAAAGGCCGGTTGAGGGAGTGATTAAGTCAGATGATCCTTGGCCGCACCATTTAGAATTAATAACCTTTATCGATGAAGCCGCTTATCAAAGGGCTCTCGCGGAGGATGCAAATTGGCGCAAGCAAAGCATTTATACTAATAATCCGGGATGGGGAAAGCCTTCGTATGGCTGCCAAGACTATGCCTTTGCAATTGCGCGTGTAATTGGGCTTGAAACCCCTAAAAGCAGCTTTGGAAAATTTCCCGCCGAGAGTTTTGTAAATTTTGCACATAAAAATGGCATAGAGGTGAAACGAAAGTGGGATTTCAATCGTATTAAGCCTTGATAGATATAAAGGGCGCAAAAATGCATATTTCGAAAACTTTTCTATCCGCAGCTTTTATTGGCCTAGTCGGATTTTCAGCCTTAAACGCTCAAGCAAACAATACGCAAATTAGCACTGCCGTATTCGCTGGCGGTTGCTTTTGGTGCATGGAAAAGCCATTTGATAATATGACTGGCGTCATAGAAACAACAGCTGGGTTTTCTGGCGGTCATGTTCCAAACCCTAGCTATAAGGCGGTGTCAAATGGCGGAACCGGCCATATAGAGGTAATACGCGTGCGCTATAATCCGGCCCAAGTAAGCTATGCACAATTACTTGGAACCTATTGGAAAAATGTGGATCCATTTGATAGTAATGGTCAATTTTGCGATAGGGGCGAAACCTATCGGCCAGCGATTTTTGTTAGCAATCCCGCCGAACGTGCAGCGGCAGAAGCTTCGAAGGCCTCTTTAGCGCGTGATTTTGGGCGCAATATAAATGTTGAAATTATAAGTAGCGCGCCGTTTTATGCGGCCGAGGAATACCATCAAGACTATTACAAAAAGAACCCAATCCGCTATAATTACTATCGGACATCATGCGGACGCGACGCGCGCCTACGGCAGGTTTGGGGCGCCCAAAATTCTAAGCGATAATACCTCTAAACATTAAGCCCAATCGGACACGAAACCCCAAGGCCGCCAATACCGCAATAGCCATTGGGGTTTTTTGCCAAATATTGCTGGTGATAATCTTCGGCATAGTAAAAGTCTATGCCCTCGATAATTTCGGTCGTTATTTCACCATAACCCGCAAGTTTTAATTCTGTGCGATAGCTCGCAAGAGCTTTTTTCGCAGCTTCCAATTGGCTTTGATTATTTGGATAAATCCCAGATCGGTATTGAGTTCCGATATCCCCGCCTTGGCGCATGCCTTGGGTGGGGTCATGGCTCTCAAAAAAAACCTTTAAGAGCGCTTCATAGCTGGTCTTTGTTTTATCAAAGACCACCATTACCAGTTCATTATGGCCGGTGCCGCCAGTGCAGACCTCTTCATAGGTGGGGTTTTTTGTAAATCCCGCGCCATAGCCAACAGCCGTAGAATAGACACCCTTTTGCTGCCAAAATCTGCGCTCTGCGCCCCAGAAGCAACCTAGCCCAAAATATGCAATTTCCATATTTTCACCAAATGGCGGCTTTAGAGGGACATTATTCAAAAAGTGACGATTTTCAAAAACATGTTCTTTGTCGCGCCCAATTATGGCGGTTTCTTTGGTTGGCAGTTGGGTTTTTGAATACATTGGCATAATTTGTCCTTTGTTAAACACTATACTTTTGGCGCGCTCTTGCCAATGCTCGATTTACTTCTAAGGCTCGATTT
>CAYTWK010000173.1:0-4723 GCA_964442095.1 uncultured Caulobacteraceae bacterium
GGGGTCACTTTCCCCTGGCGCTTGAACGACAATACGCTCTGGCCCTTGACGGGTAATCGAAGGCTCACGGGTTCCGGTTTCATCGATACGACGACGAATTACCTCTATCGATTGGGACACCGCGCGGCGCGTCAAAGACAATTTCGCTTCGTCGGTAAGACTGATTTGGATATTACCATTTTGGTTTGTAACCGATAAATCAGAGGTCGCTATCTGGCCCGAAAGGCCATCCACAGGCTGTCCAAGCTCATTGATGCGCGAAATAGCGTCGGCGACTTGGGCGGGGTCATTAATCGTCACCCTAACCGAGTTTCCATCGGGTGCAACGCCGCGGCCACTAAAAGCGATTGGCGTGCGCTTGGTGTTTTGTGCGTTTACAGTTCTAGTTCCACGAAGTGCGCCGCTCAATTCATCCGCAACTGTTTCAAGGCGCTGCTTAAAGACCGCTTGCTTATCAACCTCAAACAAGAGATGCGAACCACCTTGTAGGTCAAGCCCGAGATTAATTGTCTTATTAGGTAAGAAAGATGGGTAATTATCGCGCGCACTCTGCGGTAAGGCATTTGGCAAAGCAAGAAGCAGCCCCAAAAGTGTGACAATAATGACCGATATATAGCGCCAGCGCGGAATATTAAACAAAACTATAAACCTTTATTTTTTTACATCATTCGCAGGCGCAGGAACAGTTTTGCCGCGCACTTCAGAAATTGTGTGTTTAATAACTTTGATGACAACATTCTGCGCAATTTCAACAGATACTTCAGCTTCATCAACTTTTGTAACTTTGCCAATAATGCCACCAGAAGTAACGACAGTATCGCCGCGCGCAACCGCCGCAATCATAGCTTGATGGGCTTTAAGCCTTTGTTGCTGTGGGCGAATAAGCAAAAAATAAAATACAACAAATACCAATGCGATCGGCGCAATATTCATAATAATGCTAGTTGTTGTGCTGGCAGAGCTTGCTTGGGCGATAATTGCGAGGTTCATTAAAATTCCCTTTATTTGTGCGCATATTTGGCGCGTTTAATTTGATAAAGGCTAAATAGGCATAGATTGTCAAAATCACAATGGTTTATGACAATTGACTTGTGCGATTAAATGCAATTTGGCGCAGTTTGCGCATCTAAGCGGTGGAAAAATCATATTTTAACTGATACTTGTTTGCCATGATTAAACTCTATTATCGCACTTTAGACCCACTTTCGCGCGCCTTAAAAATCGCACTCGGAGAGAAACGCGCGGCATTTCAAACCATTGAAGTGCCGACATTTGGCAATGATAGTGAATTAATAAATATAGATGCGAGATTGCGAACCCCTATCCTAATAGATGATATGTGGGACAATGGCACAATAATTCCAAACGCATTCGTCGCGTTTGAATATCTTGAAGACATAGTCCCCTCTCCCCATTTATTCCCTTCAAGCCCAAGCGAGCGAGCCAAAGTTCGCGCCTTTTGTTTTGAAGCCGTGAGCGATTTTGCGCCGCTTTATGACCAATTAATCGAAGAAAAAGCTTATAAGATCTTAAACCGCGCCGGATCGCCTGACACCAATATTTACCGTAAATTACGCGAAGGCGCGCTTTCATTACTAAAAGATGCCGAAAATCGAGCCGCGCATAATGGCTACATGATTGGCAATAAATTGACTTTGGCGGATGTTATAATCTGGTCGCAATTATCGCTCTTGGATTATTTTGACCTTATATCATGGGACGTAAATCCGCTGGGCAAGCAATATTATCGCGGTCTAAAACAACGCCCAGCATTTCGGCCCATTTTGAATGATGCCGTTATCGGCCTAGAGCCGCCACCGCATTATAAAAATTTGGATTTTTAGAATTGGCACTGGCCTCCGCAGATATCAAATCCCTCGCACTTTCACTTGGCTTTGATGCCGTGCGCATTTGCGATGTTCGGCCCGAATGGAATGCCGGAAAGGGTTTAGAGGAGTTTATAGACGCCAATCACCATGGAACAATGGAATGGCTAGAGACCACAAAAGAGCGCCGCAAACACCCAAACCAAATGTGGGATGGTGCGATTTCGGCCGTAATGCTTGGGGTTAATTATGGCCCAGAAACAGACCCACTATCGGCACTTTTGGAAAAGCAAAACGGCGCAATTTCTGTTTATGCACAAAATAATGACTATCACGATTTAATCAAAAAGCGCCTAAAGCAATTGGCCGGTGAAATACACCACCAATTAAAATGCGAAGTCAAAGTCTTTGTTGATACCGCCCCTTTGATGGAAAAGCCTCTTGCGCAGCGCGCTGGTCTTGGGTGGCAGGGCAAACATACAAACCTAGTAAGCCGTGAATTCGGATCATGGTTATTTTTGGGTTCGGTTTTGGTAGCAGCGGAATTGGAATTTGATGCGCCCGAGATTGACAATTGCGGCACTTGTTCTGCTTGTATTGATATTTGCCCAACTGGGGCGATAATTGCGCCCTATAAAATTGATGCGCGGCGTTGCATTTCATACCTAACCATCGAGCATGAAGACGACATAGAGCCTGAATTAATGGAAAAAATGGGAAATCGGATTTATGGTTGCGATGATTGTCTGGCAATTTGCCCTTGGAATAAATTTGCCACAGCCACTAATGAGGAAGGCTTTAAGCCGCGCGAAATCGCCAATAGCCCGCATTTGGCGAAACTTGCCAAACTCGATGACGCTAGCTTTCGCGCATTTTTTGCCAAAAGCCCGATTAAACGAATAGGAATCGCAAGATTTTTGCGCAATATTGCAATAGCTATTGGTAATTCCGAAGACTTGGAATTATTAGCAAGTGCAAACTACCTTTCACAAAATGAAAATATTGCTGTAAAGAATGCCGCCAATTGGGCCATAAAAAGATTAAAAGGCATTTGAATTGACGTTTGACGAACCAATTTTGGGCAAAGCAAAGCCCATTGCGCCACCCATTAATTCGCCCAATCAAAAGAAAAAGCGAAAATGGACCATAGGGCGTATATTGAAACTTGTATTCGTTTATCCTTTGATTATTGCTTTAACCATGGTGATTTTTTATCGCTTTGTCCCAATGCCATTTACTTATTTAATGGCAAAAAGGGCGATTGGTGGCGATAAAATTTCTTATTCGCCTGTCTCATTAAAGAAAATCAATCGCAATTTGGTCGCTGCCGTGATTGCCGCAGAAGACGCAAGATTCTGCACGCATAATGGCTTTGAATGGGCAGCAATGCGCCAAGCCGCCAAAGCCAATGCACGTGGCCGCAAGCTTCGCGGCGCTTCGACAATTTCCCAACAGACGGCAAAAAATGTATTCTTATGGCCAGAACGCTCCTATATCCGCAAAGGCTTCGAAGCTGGCTTTACCTTTTTGATTGAAACCCTTTGGACCAAAAGGCGCATAATGGAAGCCTATCTAAACGTCGCCGAATGGGGTGACGGCGTTTTTGGCGCCGAAGCAGCAGCGCGCCATTATTTCAAGAAATCCGCCGCCAATCTAACCATTAATGAAGCAGCAAAACTTGCCGCCGTTTTGCCAAGCCCAAGAAAATGGCGTGTTAATGGCGGCAATGGTCGCATTCAAAACCGCGCTTATCGAATTTCAAAAGGCGCGCAAACCGTTCGTGGCGCGGGTCTAGATAGCTGTATTTACAAATAGGGCATTTGCTTATTGCTAATTAGTTGCAACTGCAATTATATACGCCATAACTGCTAAAGTGGGTGTAATATGAGGGATGATTCACCTATCCATCGGAATAGCGAGTGTTATGGAATCGATACCAATCCTTTAAATTTGGCGATTTCCCCTTGCAGTCGCACCTAAGTTATTGAAATGAGGTCATTTTTCTTGACGATTTTTATTGACTTATTAAAAAAATGCCCGAATGTGTGCTTTTTTTTTCAATGAAAGAACTTGGTCTAGTTTTGTTTAGAGTTTCGAAATTATGCTTTCATTCAGCCTAAGACGACTATTAGTCGCTATTCCGACAATGTTTGTCATAATTGCTATGGCATTCTTTTTGATGCGCATGGCTCCTGGGTCACCTTTCGATTCTGAACGTGCTATGTCACCTGAAATTCGCGAAATGATTATAAAGCATTATGGCTTTGACAAGCCGCTCTTCGTGCAATTTCTTGACTATCTAAAGGGGCTTTTTACTTTCGACCTCGGCCCAAGTCTTATCTATAAAGATCAAAGCGTAAGCCAGATTATCGGCAGTGGCTTTCCAGTCTCAATGACTATGGGTATTAGCGCTCTAACCCTTGCGCTATCAATTGGTGTGCCGCTTGGCCTTATTGCCGCATTAAACCAAAACAAGGCACAAGATTATTCAATTATGGCAATTGCCATGGCTGGAATTTGCATTCCTACTTTTGTAACTGGACCTTTATTGTCTCTATTCTTTGGCGTGCAATTAGGTTGGCTACCGACGGCGGGTCTTGATATCGGAAGAATGACTTTTGCGACTATGTTTTTACCGATTTTGACCCTTAGCTTACCGCAAATCGCGGTTATTTCGCGCCTTGTTCGCGCAAGTGCCATTGAAGTTTTAAGTTCCAACTTTGTAAGGACGGCACGCGCAAAGGGCCTACCGGAGCATTTAGTATTGGCGCGCCACGCACTACAGGCGGCACTTTTACCATTGGTTTCATATCTTGGCCCTGCATGCGCGGCACTAATTACGGGTTCTGTAGTAATTGAAACAGTTTTCCAACTTCCCGGAATAGGTCGCAATTTCG
>CAYTWK010000174.1:0-4719 GCA_964442095.1 uncultured Caulobacteraceae bacterium
ATTGTTTGCCGAACATCCCACGTGTATCTATATGTTAACTTTGCAAGAAATGGTAAGTTGCTTTAAATGGACACAGACAGGTCGAAAGAGAGTGCGCGAGAACCCATATTCAACAATGCGCCTTATGGAGTTTTAATTTTATTGTCTCTCTTTGCACTGGTCCATTTTTTTAGGTGGATTAACCAAGATGATGCAACCAGACTCTGGACACTTCAAAATGCCGCCAATTCAATTGATATATGGTTATTCTTGAATGGCGAGGGGGAAAATGCAACACATACGATCAAAAACCTGATAGTTCACCAATTTATCCATTCTGGATCTTTCCACCTTATAATGAATTCGGCCATGCTTTTTCAGGTTGGACCTCTAGTAGAATTGACTTTTAATCGTGGCGCGAGTGTCCTTAATTATTCAAAAAATCTCACTTTTGTGACCCGCTTAAAGGGTGCAATGATTTTCATAGGCTTTTTTTTGGCTTGCGGCATTTTTGGTGCATTTGGAATTGCTATTTTAAATTCGAATGATTTAGTTTTGGGGATTGGCGCATCAGGTGCAATCTGTGGAATCTATGGCGGCTATTTATGGTCAATTTTTACAATGACTCCAAAAGGCGAGCCGGTCTTTCGCGAAATTGTGGTATCTGCGATTGTTTTTCTTTTGATAAATGTTGGCTTGGCAGCCTTCGCGCGTTATAGTGATATAATACCAATTGCTTGGGAAGCGCATCTATTCGGCTTTATTGGTGGATGCCTTATGTGGCCATTCTTTAGCTTTCTCTCGCGCAAATTATAATTCGATATTTATTTGCTTGCCCAATTAGATTGTTTGATGCAGTATCAATAAAAACTTTCAAAGGAGGGCTCTTATGATAATTCAGTCTATTCTTAGCGCAAGATCAGGTTCGCTCTTAACGATAGCGGAAAGTGCAAGCCTAAAAGATGCCGCAAGGCTTTTAACCGAAAAGCGAATAGGCGCATTGCCGGTAACCAATGGCGATGCTTTGCTTGGCATAATCTCCGAGCGGGATATTGTTAGAATATGCGCGGGTTCTGAGAGTGGGGCAATGGAATCACTTGTTAAGGACGCGATGACAAGCAAGGTTGAAACCGCAAACCCAAATGATTCCATTGAAAATGCACTTGCCCGGATGACTGATAGGCGAATTCGCCACCTTCCGGTTGTTGACAATGGCAAACTAGTTGGCATTGTTTCAATTGGCGATTTGGTGAAATGTCAAATTGATGAAGTCCTGCGCGAAGCGGACGCAATGCGAAATTATATCCAATCATAGCTTAGGTTTGACCATTGCCATCCGAGTGCTTTAAAAGCCACCATTTTCATGGAGGTAATTATGGGTATTCGTTCGGAATTTCGGGATTTTATTTTACGTGGCAAAGTTGTTGATTTAGCAGTTGGCGTTGCCGTCGGCGGCGCATTTACTAAAGTTATAGATAGTTTGGTCAAAGAAGTAGTTATGCCAATTGTTGGCCTTGTCACTAGTGGTGTTGATTTTTCCCAATTGAAAATCGTTATAAAGGCGGCCAATCGCGCTCTAAACACGCCCGAAGTCGCTATATCTTATGGAATTTTTATCAATTCAGTGCTCAGTTTTCTATTGGTTGGCGCGGTTGTATTTGCTTTGATAAAATTCCTAAATCAGCTACATCTAAAAGCGCAAAATGATGAGAGCACCAAAACTGAGCAATTATTGGGTGAGATCAGAGATATAATGTTAAAGGCTAATCAAAAATAGGATGCAAACCAAAGTCAAAATATGCGGCCTAAAAACTATTGAAGCGGTTGAAACTGCTGCGCAATATGGCGCGGATTTTTTGGGCTTTGTCTTCTTTAATAAGAGCCCGCGCAATATTGCACCGATTGATGCTGCTCCTCTTGCCGCACTGGCGCGAAATTTAAACCCAAATATTGGCATTTGCGCGGTTTGTGTGAATCCAGATGATAAATTATTGACCCAAATTAAAGCTTCAATTGCGCCCGATTTTGTGCAAATTCATGGCGATGCATCGTTAAATCGAATATCGGAAATTAAAAGCCAAGGCCATAAAATTATACTTGCCATAGGCGTGTCCGAAAGTTCAGATATAACAAAGGCCAAAGTGTTTGAAAACTTGGTCGATTATATTCTCTTCGATGCCAAACCGCCAAGCGGCGCAAGCAATGCCGGCGGCTTTGGAATAAGTTTTGATTGGTCGCTTCTAAATCCTACCCTGCAAAGCGGGGGAGGTGGGACACGAAGCGTGGCGGAGGGGGCAAATCCGCAGACGCTTCAAACGCCTTGGTTCCTCTCTGGCGGTCTTAGTCATTTGAATATCAAAGAGGCAATCGCTGCAACAAATGCGAATCTGGTTGATGTATCTTCTGGCATTGAAAGCGCGGCTGGCGTAAAGGATTTGTCATTGATTAAATCCTTTTTGATTGCAGCCAAGGGCTAGTAAATTTGTCAAATGCAAAAATAAATAATTGGGAACAATACCCCGATGAAACGGGAAAGTTTGGCCGTTTTGGCGGGCGCTTTGTTGCCGAAACTCTTATGCCAAATATTTTGGCACTCAATGATGCCTATGAGGCCGCCAAAAAAGATCCAAGTTTTCGGGCCGAATTAGACGGCTTTCTAAAAGATTATGTTGGCCGCCCAAGCCCGCTTTATTATGCCGAACGACTTTCTGAGCATTTTGGCGGCGCGAAAATTTATTTCAAACGAGAAGAATTAAACCATACTGGGGCGCACAAAATCAATAATTGCATGGGGCAAATCTTGCTTGCGCGGCGTATGGGCAAAACCCGTATTATTGCCGAAACTGGCGCGGGGCAGCACGGCGTTGCCACCGCAACAGTTTGCGCGCGCTTTGGTTTGCCATGTGTTGTATTTATGGGCGCAAAAGACGTTGAGCGCCAAAGTCCAAATGTGTTTCGCATGAAATTATTGGGCGCAGAAGTTCGTGCCGTGACTTCTGGCACGCAAACCCTAAAAGATGCAATGAATGAGGCTTTAAGGGATTGGGTATCAAATCCCGAAGATACTTTTTATATTATTGGCACTGCAGCGGGCCCGCATCCATACCCTGCTATGGTGCGCGATTTTCAGAGTATTATAGGCCGCGAAACCCGCGAAGAAATGCTAAAACGTGAAGGGCGTTTGCCGGATGCAGTGGTGGCATGCATTGGCGGCGGCTCAAATGCTTTGGGCATTTTTCATCCCTTTGTATCAGATGAAAATGTAAAATTATTTGGCATAGAAGCGGCGGGTCATGGAATTGATACCAACAAGCACGCGGCGGCCATTAAAGGCGGTCGTGCCGGTGTATTGCACGGCAACCGCACTTACCTCTTACAAGACGAAGATGGGCAAATTCTTGATGCACATTCAATTTCTGCTGGCCTAGATTACCCTGGTGTTGGCCCTGAATTATCGTTTTTCCATGAAACTGGCCGTGCGCAATATTTGAATGCGACTGATGATGAAGCTTTAGAGGCATTTCAGCTATGCGCCCGCCTTGAGGGTATTTTACCGGCTCTTGAGCCATCGCACGCCTTGGCGCGGATTGGCGATATTGCCAAAGAAATTGGCAAGGGCGGAATAGTCGTAATGAATCTTTCTGGTCGCGGCGATAAGGATATTTTCACAATTGCCGATGCGATTGGTGAAGATATTATGGGTAAAAAGCCATGAGCGTAGCGCGCATTGATAAGGCTTTTGCCGATGCTGCTGCGCAAAATCGTGCGGCGCTTGTGCTTTATGTGATGGCTGGGGATCCTAATATTGACGAAACCTCGCGCATTCTCGATGGCCTTGTTGAAGGCGGCGCGGACATCATAGAGCTTGGGTTTGCATTTTCAGATCCAATGGCTGATGGCCCTTCAATACAGGCTGCGGCAATTCGGGCTCTTGAAAACAAAATTACTTTAAGAAAGACGCTCGATATAGTTGCTGATTTTAGAGCAAAACACAAAGATACGGCGCTTGTATTGATGGGCTATTTAAACCCCGTCGAGAGTTTCGGATTTGCAGAATTTGCCAAAGCTTCCGCAAATGCTGGCGTTGATGGTTTCATTATTGTCGATGCGCCCGCGGAAGAAGACGCTGAATTACGCGCTGCACTGGCAGAATATGATCTAGCTTTAATACGCCTTGCAACTCCAACTACGGACGAAAAACGGCTTCCGGCAGTAATCGCAAATACCACTGGCTTTGTTTATTATGTTTCGGTTGCTGGCGTTACTGGTGGCAAGGCGATTGATACAAGCGCGATAAAAGAAAAAGTCGCTGCTGTAAAAAAGGCGGCAAATCTGCCCGTTGCGATTGGCTTTGGGATTCGCAATGAAGAAGCGGCATACCAAACGGCGCAAATCGCCGATGGAATAGTAATTGGTGCAGCATTAGTTGACACTTTGCATGAGGCGGCCCAAAATGGCGATGATTGTCAAACTGTTGCAAGAGACTTTGCCGCGAAAATGAAAGCTGCGGCATATAAGGACTAAAAAATGAGTTGGTTAGACAGAATTCGTCCCGGTATAAATAAAATACTCAATAAGAAGACTGAAACCCCAGATAATCTTTGGGTTAAATGCCCTGATACTGGTGATATGCTCTACAAGCCCGACCTTGAAGCTGCGCTTTGGGTGACGCCATCTGGGCGCCACATGCGTATTGGCGCCGAGGCTCGCATGAAAATGCTATTTGACGATGGCGTGTGG
>CAYTWK010000175.1:0-4719 GCA_964442095.1 uncultured Caulobacteraceae bacterium
GTAAGCCAATAAAAAAATGTGGGGGCGCTTTGTTAGCGTCCCCATTTTTTATGCGTGATTTCCCTTTTTTGTCGCAACACTTTAGCGTTTAATCGAGTTCAATTAAACGCAGGTTGCTTAAGCTTATTCCATTTCGGGACTTTGGGTGCTAAATCGCCGCGATGAACAATAATACCTCTGCTCTAGTTCTTTTTTCTGGCGGTCAAGATAGCGCGACATGCTTGGCTTGGGCGCTTGAGAATTATGATAGGGTTGAAACCATCGGTTTTGATTATGGCCAAAGGCATAAGGTAGAACTTGAACAAAGAGTGATTGTCCTCGAACAGTTTAAGAATGATTTTCCTAATTGGAGACAAAGGCTCGGAAACGATTTAGTTTTAGATTTGGGTATTTTAGGCCAAATATCCGATTGCGCACTTACGAAAGACACTGCTTTTGAATATCAAGAAAACGGTCTGCCAAATAGTTTTGTGCCGGCGCGAAATTTGCTCTTTTTTAATTTGGCTGCGGCGATTGGATACAGGCGCGGAATTTTCGATTTAGTCGGCGGGATGTGTGAAACGGATTATTCGGGGTATCCTGATTGCCGTCGCGATACACTTGATGCGACCGCTAAGTCTTTGTCTTTGGGTATGGACAAGGAATTTCACATAATTACACCATTAATGTATGTCGATAAAGCGCGAACTTGGGCGATGGCAAATGATTTGGGCGGCATAACCTTAATTGAGATTATGAAAGAACATACTCATACTTGCTATAATGGCGACCGCACTAATCGCCATGATTGGGGCTATGGGTGTGGCACCTGCCCTGCGTGTGAACTCCGTGCCAATGGATATGAGCAATGGTTGGGCTAATCACAAAGGAACGAAATAGCGCCAAGCGGCGCTCGCGGCACATGCCGCGCCCCCGTGGAGGCGCACGCGAAAGCGTGCTTGCCGTGAGCGAGAATAAACTCCCTGCGTGCGAGCTTCGCGCCAATGGTTATGAAAAATGGCGAGCTAAATGACCTATTCCATCAAAGAGTGCTTTTATACTCTTCAAGGTGAGGGAGCTCATACTGGGCGCGCCGCCGTATTTTTGCGCTTTGCTGGTTGCAATCTCTGGAGCGGTCGGGAAATTGATAGGCAAACCGCAGTTTGTCAATTTTGCGATACTGACTTTGTTGGAACCAATGGCAAAAATGGTGGACGGTTTGAAGGGGCAAAAGAACTAGCGGCCCACGCAAAATCAATTTGGCAAGGTGGCGAAAATGTTAGGCCCTATATAGTTTGCACAGGCGGAGAGCCTTTATTGCAATTGGATTTAGAGTTGATTGACGCCTTGCAAGCGCAAGATTTCATAATCGCTATTGAATCTAACGGAACTATAAAAGCGCCAAGAGGAATTGATTGGATTTGTATCAGCCCGAAAATTGGCTCAGAATTATTGCAAACTAGCGGTCACGAATTGAAATTTGTGTATCCGCAAAAAGATGCAGATCCTAAAAAATTTGAAAAACTGGACTTTGAAAACTTCTTTCTGCAGCCCATGGAAAACCAAGATTATAGCGAAAACCTGCTCAAAACAATTGATTATTGCCAAAAAAACCCTAAATGGCGGCTAAGTTTACAAACCCATAAAATTATTGGCATTGATTAGCGCAATTGCGCCGCCGCCAAAGAGAGCATTTAATGACAAAGTGTCTATTGACAAAAACCGTCGGCTTTGACGCCGCACACCATTTGCACCAAGGGCCCGAAGACCACATTTATCGCAGGCTTCATGGTCATTCTTTCGTGCTCGAAGTAAGTGTTGAGGATGAACCTGATGCGGCGGATCATTGGGTGCGCGATTTCGCCGATTTATCCAGCCTTATTGAAAAAGTTCGTAAAACACTTGATCATTCGTTCTTGAACGAAATCCCTGGACTTGAAACCCCGACTTTGGAAAATATCTGTATTTGGGTAGCCAAAGAGCTACAGCCGAGCCTACCTAATTTGAAGCGTGTGTCCGTCGCGCGGCCAAGCCTTGGTGAAAAATGCACGATAGAGATTTAGTTTAATTCGCAATTTCGTGCTCCCTTGAACAAAAATTAAGCTATTGCGATTAAATTGCAAATGGCATCAAAATTGTATCAATCCCTAATGGGGCAATTATAATGCCAGAATGATACATTTTGGCTGTATTTTGCGCTTTGACCTAGATTGCATTTGAAGCCCGAGGGGGAAGTAATGAAATATCCAACTGACATCAAGCCGCTAACTGGTTTGCGCTTTATTGCCGCTTTTTGGCTATTACTATATTTCTTCTGGCCGAGGCTCGGATTGGGCGAAAGGCCAAATATAATTGCATCTGGTAATTATGGCGTTGACTTGTTCTTTATTCTGTCGGGATTTGTATTGGCCCATGTTTACGGCCCTCAGGTTGAAGAGAAAAAATATAGCCATGGCGCTTTCATTTGGGCGCGGCTTGCGCGGGTATATCCGCTTCATTTGCTAACTTTTTTTGCTATGGTTTTTATCTGGCTTGCCGGTAAAGCTATTGGTGCCAAATTTGAAGCCAGTGCATTTAACGTAGCCCATATTCCATTTCATCTCACTATGACCCAAGCGTGGGGTTTTACAGATTCTGAAAGCTGGAACTTTCCGTCGTGGTCAATATCTGCTGAATGGTTTGCCTATTTGACTTTCCCAATCAGTTTTTGGCTGATTAGCCGCTTTAAGAATGCGCCATTTGCTGGTGTATTGGCTATATTCGCTGGCTTTTATACGCTTTTTGCCCTTTATGCCGCCAATAATCTTAGCTTGACCCACTTAACTTGGCAGGGCGCTGAACTTCGAATTCTAATCGCCTTTATGGGTGGTGCGATGCTATGGCAATTGGGGCAAAGCACTAAAATTAGCGCAAAAATGGCTTTGGCCGGCGTAGTGTTTAGTGCCGGTTGGATTTTGGCAATGTCAATTTTCACAGCATCGGGGGCCTTTATTTGGCCAGCATTGATGGGATTGGTTTTCTTTTTGGCTGAAACCTCAAAGCATCCGAAACATACTTTGATTGGTAATAAAACTTGGGTTTATTTGGGCGAAATCAGCTTTGCAATGTATATGATTCACTTGCCGCTAGATATCGTATTTTTCCAAATTGTAGAAAAAACTATTGGCAAGCCAAACGGTTTATTAGCCGCAGTATTGGTAGGCGTTTCAATTGTGTTGGTTACTATCGGTGCCGCAATTGTTCACCAATTCTTTGAAAAGCCGGTTCGTGATTATATGCGCAAGAATACACCAAGGTTTTTCAAGAATAAAGAAAAGACGCCGCTTATAGCCTAGATATTATATTGCCGACCTTCATATTTTCAATTTCGGCAACAATAACTCGTAGCTGATTCTTTTCGACATAATTGAAAATGGCCTTATTATCTTCAATATATATCGACTTTAAAGCCGCATTAGCGATTTCGCCCGCGAACCAATCATGGGCGATTTTGCGCTTCTTTTCTGTTTCCAAAGATTGCCAGCGTCGCCTAGGCCCCTCGATAAGGGCGCGAATTGCACCGCGAAATAGTGAAAACTCGTTTTCAGCAAAGCGCGCGCGCACGATAGGGGTTCGTAATACTTCAATCATATTGGTTCGATTTTCTTCCGGCCAGAAAAAGCCAACCCTATCAAGTTCTTGGATAAAATAGTCAAAAAAATTATCGAGATACTTGCGAGGTGCAGGTTCACTTTTTTCTATTTGCCAACCCTTGGGCGCTCCAAGACTTTCGCAATCTGCGGCAAAAGCATAACAAAATACCGCGACTGATTGCGCCAAATTCAAACTCGGAAAGCGAAAATCAGTTGGCATCGCCATCAATAAGTCAGCAGAATTTATAACTTCATTATCAAGGCCAGATCGTTCAGCTCCAAATAAAACAACTGGCTTTTCACCTTTCGCCAATGCCTCTTTGATATGCCTAACTGCCTCTATCGGCCCAATAAGCGGTTTATTAATTTGCCGCGGCGTGCCGGTTGTTGCAATGACCAGCGTCTTTTGTGCCATTGCATCGCTTGCGGTTTCAAAAAGCTGTGCATTGTCAAGCGGCCAGGTCGCTCCTGAACAAAGCGCATAAGCCTTTTCATTTGGCCATGGATCGCGAGGCGAAACCAATAAGAGCTCATCAAGACCAAAATTTGCCATTGCCCGCGCTGCTGCGCCAATATTCTCCCCCATTTGTGGGTTTACAAGGCAAATGGCAGGCGCGGGTTTTTGCGGAGTTACCGCAAGTCGCTCTTTGGTTGAAAGCACCGGCTTTGCTTTTCTAGTGTTATTTGACATTGATTTTGCTCATTAGGGCTCTTTGCATTATTATGCAAAAGCATAAAAAAGCAGAATTTTCAAATAATGGGCGCTTTTTGATTGCCATCGAATTTTACTTCGCTTATTTTGCAACGGAATTCGAAGATATTGGAGCATCAAAATCCGTTGTGTTGAAACAGAATTGGAAAGTCAGATTGCTGACGAGCTTTTGCGTGCGGCGATAGGCGCGGGCTCGTGGCAAAAAGCTGTTGACGGAATTGCTGACTTAACTTTTGCATCACGTGCTCAATTAGTTGGTGTTGATAAAAATAAGACGGTGGTTTTTCATTACGTTACCGAACTGGATCGCAAGGCATTCGACGAGTTTGATAGCATTAGAGGTGATGATCCTTTCGTTAACCCGCGATGGGCGGTTGTTGATAGGACGCCTGAATT
>CAYTWK010000176.1:0-4682 GCA_964442095.1 uncultured Caulobacteraceae bacterium
CCGTTATGGTTCTTGACGCTGCTAAGGGCATAGAGCCGCAAACTTTAAAACTATTCGAAGTTTGCCGTTTGCGCGATATTCCAATTATTACCTTTATCAATAAAATGGATAGAGAGGCCCAAGATCCAATTGAATTATTGGACGAGGTTGCAAGCAAACTCGCGCTCGATCCAAGCCCGATTTTTTGGCCCCAAGGTTCGGGGCAAAGATTTCGCGGCATGCTTGATTTGCGCAATAATGAATTTGTGGCCTTCACGCGCCCAATCGCAGGGCAGGCGGGTGTCCTAAAGCATGAGCGTCTGGCGCTTTCTGCGATAGGAGACGCGCTCTCAAGCGATGAGCGTGAGGAGCTAGAGATTAATGCCGAATTGGTCGCCGGCGGCTATAAGCCGTTTGATTTGGAAGCTTTCCGCGAAGGCCATTTAACACCGGTTTTCTTTGGCTCGGCTTTGCGCCAATTTGGGGTTTTGGACTTGCTTGATGGCATTGTCGATTATGCGCCGCCGCCCCATAATTCGGTTGCGAATATTAAAGGCGTTTCAGGCCAAATCCATGCCGATGACACAGAGGTCGCGGGCTTTGTTTTCAAAATTCAGGCCAATATGGATCCTAATCATCGCGATAGAGTAGCGATGGTGCGCTTGGCTTCGGGCAAATTTACACGCGGAATGCGCCTAAAAACATCAAGCGGTAAGCAAATCGGTGTGCATAACCCGATGATGTTTGTTGGCCAAGATAGAGAATTAACCGAAGAGGCATTTGCCGGCGATATTATTGGCGTGCCCAATCATGGTGTTTTGCGCGTTGGCGATAGTTTGTCGCAATCGGGCAATATAAATTTCAAAGGCATTCCCAATTTCGCGCCCGAAATTCTGCGTAGGGTTTTTGTGAAAGACCCCTTAAAAGCAAAACATCTGGTAAAGGCATTACAGGCCCTTTCCGAAGAAGGGGTCACTCAATTATTCCGCCCTGAAATTGGCTCGGATTTGATTGTCGGCGCGGTTGGACCGCTTCAATTCGATGTCCTCGTGGAGCGCATAAAGGCCGAATACGGCCTAGAAGCGACTTTTGAAGTTTGCACTTTTAATGGTGTGCGCTGGATTGCGGCGGAAACCAAAGCCGATATGGAAAATTTCGTCGATAGAAATAAAATGGGTATTGCCCGTGATATTGATGAAAATGTTGTGTTTTTGGCCAAAAACCTATGGGAAATTGGCTATGTCGCCGAAAAATTCCCGAAAATTAAATTTACAGCGATTAAAGAGCGCGAGCTAGTTTAGGCTTTATATTTATTTATCAGCGCTACATTGTCGCAATTGCGGGTTTGATCTAAACCATGTATTGACAATGCAATGAATAATGCGCCGATAAATACGAATGCCAGCCCAATTGAATTATTGGTCTTTTTTGTATTGGCGCTTTTGCTTTTGGGTGGCGCCGCATGGCTTTTATTGCGCGCGAGCGTAAAGCCATCAATTACAGCATCCGGCAATGAAAGCGGCTCTCAAAACCAAGTCTATAAAGAACAATTGCAAGTTCTCCAAAATAGCCTAGAGGCAGGGGCAATAAGCCAAAGCGAATATGATGCAGGACGAATAGAAATTGGTGCGCGCATGGTTCGAGCGCAAAAAAATTTAGAAGCCTTTGAGCCTATAAATACACAAATCGATAGAAAATTCGCTTTAATGCTGGTTTTGATTTTTGGTATTCTTTCGACTGGTCTATATGTTTTTGTAGGTAATCCATTTTATAAAGATTTGCCCTATAAAGCGCGTGAAAAAGCGATTTTAACAACGCCTCCCGAGAATCTTAGCCAAGAAGAAATTTTGGTGCTATTGCAAAACCGCGCAAAAGAGCAGCCCAATGACGCTGTGCCGCACCTTTTAATGGGTAGTATTTTGCGCGGTGAAGATCGCCCCGATGAAGCAATGCGCGCGTTTCAAGCGGCCTTAAGGCGCGATCCAAAAAATGCCGATGCCTTGGCTTTGATGGCGATGGCAATGTTTGATATGAATGAGCAAAAGCCAGATGAGCAAATTGAAAGGGCAATTGCGGCGTCCTTGCAAATTGATTCCAAAAATATGAATGCGCATTTCCTAAAAGGGCAAATTGAATGGGCGCAAAAAAATCGTGCTGAAGCAATGAATATTTGGGGCAAAGCTCTAGATTTCTACGATGCCAAGGATACGCGCAAATTTGGCCTTTTATCGCGCATTATTGATGAGCTTTCAAAGCTCGATAAAGGGCCTGGGGAAGCTGGCGCTGCGCCATTTGCGAATGCCAAGCCAGAAGATACCAAATCTATGATTGATGGCATGATTGCAAACCGCACCGAGCGCTTAAATCAAAATCCAAATGATATTGCACTAAGGCTTTCGGTCGCGCGCGTTAATATAATGGCAAGCCGCCCCCTTGAAGCCAAAAAAATCCTTGAGGATGGTCAAAAATTTGCCAATACCAAACTTGAAAAAGAGATTTTAAATCAAGTTTTGGATATGATGTCAGAAGGTAATAATAGATGAAACGCCGTCATAGAACTTTGATGCTGATAATAGTCGCCGGTGTTATTTTGCTCGGTGCCACTGTGCTTGGCTCGATTGCTATGCGCAAAACCGTATCATTCTTTTATGCGCCAAATGATGTGAAATTAAATCCGCCCAAAGCGAATACTAATATTCGTCTTGGTGGGCTTGTTGGCCATGCCTCAATTGTGCGCAAAGATGGTGGAAAGGTTGAATTTATCGTGACTGATGGCGCGGCGGATGTAAAAGTATATTACCAAGGCCTATTGCCCGATTTGTTCCGCGAAGGCCAAGGCGTAATTGCCGAAGGTAGTTTTAGGGCAGATGGCAATTTTTATGCGGATAGAATTCTCGCCAAGCATGATGAAAATTATATGCCCAAAGAAGTTGTTGATAGCCTTAAAAAAACTGGCCAATGGAAAGGCGGTGCTATGACGAAAGGCGAACCGCAATCAAAAGATGGGGCCGCAAAATACAAATGATTATTGAACTTGGCCATTTTGCACTAATAATCGCTTTTGTCGGCGCTATATTTCAGGCTCTCTCTGGGCTTTGGGCGGGGCATAGCCGCAATCTGTCAAAGGCCAGTTTAACCAATACGCTTACGGCAATTGTGTTTTTTGGTGCGCTTTTGTCCTTTGCGGCTTTGGTATATGCTTATGTAGTTTCCGATTTTTCGGTGCAAAATGTTGTTCAAAATTCCCACACTCTAAAGCCACTTATTTATAAGATCTCGGGCGCATGGGGCAATCATGAAGGCTCAATGTTATTGTGGGTATTGGTTGGTGCGGGGTTTGCCTTTGCCTTGGTGCACAATTCGAAAGACCTATCTTTAACTTTGCGCGCGCGTGCTTTGGGAATCCAAGGGCTTATTGTAGCTTCGATTTTGGGCTATGTTATATTTGCCTCCAATCCCTTTATTCGCCTTGAAGATCCACCAATTCAGGGCAATGATTTAAACCCACTTCTCCAAGATCCAGCTTTGGCGCTTCATCCGCCTTTATTATATTTGGGCTATGTCGGCCTATCATTGGTTTATTCTTTGGCTCTCGCCGGCCTAATCGAGGGTAAAATCGATGCAGCGTGGGCGCGCCAATTACGGCCATGGGTATTGATTTCATGGGCATCTTTAACTTTTGGCATAGCGCTTGGTTCATATTGGGCATATTATGAGCTTGGCTGGGGCGGCTGGTGGTTTTGGGATCCAGTTGAAAACGCTAGCTTTATGCCATGGCTATTGGCGACAGCTTTGCTCCATAGCGCCATCGTCACTGAAAAGCGCGGCGCACTGGCGGCATGGACGGTGCTACTCTCGATTTTGGCGTTCTCTTTATCTCTACTCGGGACGTTTTTAGTTCGTTCAGGCGTTCTTACTTCGGTTCACGCTTTCGCCCTAGACCCCGAACGCGGTGTCTGGATATTGTTAATTTTGGCAATTTTTACAGGCGGCGGGCTTTTGATTTTCGCACTAAAAGGTGCGCAAATGAATTCCGATAGAGGCGTCTTTAAAATAATTAGCCGCGAAAGCGCTTTGGTTTTAAATAATCTATTCTTGGTTGTTGCCTGTTTCACTATTTTGGTTGGCACGCTTTATCCCTTGATTGGAGAGGCCGTTTATGGTCGTGCAATATCAGTCGGCGCGCCATATTTTAATGCGGTTTTCACGCCAATAATGGCAATCGTCTTGGCGTTTTTACCAATCGCGAGCCTTTTAAGTTGGAAGCGCGCAAAACTTAGTGCGCAAACCAAAGCGCTAATATTGCCATTAATTGCCGCAATTTTGATTGGACTTGGTTCGGCATTTTTGGCCCAGAACAAGCCAATGGCGATGGTCGGAATTGCGCTTGCTTTTTGGGTAATTCTTGGCGCCAGTGCCGAACTTGGGCAAAAAATTGGCTTTGGAAAAATGGCATTTGCGCAGTCCATTTCTCGCCTTATGGGCTTGCGGCTTCATGCATTTGGGATGTTTTTTGCCCATTTGGGCGTTGGCATTTTTATCCTTGGCGCTGTGGTGCAAACCAATTTTCTAAGCGAAACCACAAAGGCCATCAGCCAAGGTGAAAGTGTGGTGTTTAATGGCGCACAAATTACTCTAAAGGAAATGGTTTCCAAAGAGGGGCCAAATTTCTACTCCGATGCAGCAATAATCGAAATAAAAAT
>CAYTWK010000177.1:0-4668 GCA_964442095.1 uncultured Caulobacteraceae bacterium
CGTAAGACGATTAAGAACTCAGGTTGGCAGCATGATTAGCCGTCTTGTGAGAACCGAAGATACAGCGTGTGCTTTGCCTGGCTTTAGGTATGCAATAATATTTTCATATTCAAACCAAAGAGCCGCGCAAATCGCACTTGAGCGAATAATTGCAGTGCTTGCTTCATCCGCTTTTGATTTCGAAAACAAGGGCCGAAATATTTCGGTAAATGTAGTTGGAAACGCTATACAATTAGGTCCAGACAAAAACGCCGAAGCGCTTTGCGCAGAGCTTGCATTATAATTAATTCGAAATTCTAATAGATTTTGCACACATTTTGCAAATTGCTTTAAATCCAATTTTAATAGGTCAGTTTGATACAAATGATTAAATCAATTCGTAGTTTTTGCTCAAAAAGCGGTTGGCTGTGTTCAGCTGCTGTATTCGCCATAAGCGCAATTGGCGGCGCGGCAATAGCCCAATCAATGTGGCAATATTCACGCCCCGCCCCACAAATGCAAACCAAAAATGCCGCCTATTTCCCGGTCAATAAATGCATAAATATGGGCGGCGGACTAGAAGCGCCCAAAGAAGGAGAATGGGGCTATACTTTCGAAGAACAAGATTTTTATACAATCAAGCAAAGAGGCTTTGACAGCGTTAGGATACCTATAAAATGGTCGGGGCATGTAACCAATGATAATAATGCAGTCATAGATCCGAAATTTCTGCAAAGAGTGGATCAGATAATTAGTTGGGGCCTATCGGCACGATTAAATGTTATCATTAATGTCCATCATTATGACGAATTATATGCCGATCCAGATACTCATGAAACGCGTCTGATAAACATTTGGCGGCAATTGGCACAACATTATAAAAACGCTCCACCAAATTTGATTTTCGAAATAATCAATGAGCCAAGGGATAATTTTTCAGGTGAGCGAGTAAATCGCACACAAGCCATGGCTCTTTCGCAAATTCGCATAACCAACCCTACCCGCACGGTTATTTTAGCGGGTGATAAATGGGGCGGCATTGATGGGATGGATAATCTGCGCCTTCCAGATGACCCATATATAGTCGGAACAGTGCATTATTATGGGCCTTTTGAATTTACTCATCAAGGGGCAGAATGGATGGGCAAAGATGCGCCACCATTGGGGCGCAAATGGCGACAAGCTGGTGATATTGAGCAATTAAACAAAGATATAGAGCGAATTTATAATTGGCGCCAAAAACTTGGCATTCCAGTTCTTATGGGCGAATTTGGAACCGACATTGCTGTTCCAATGCATGCGAGGGCTGAATGGGCGCGCGATGTGTCTTTAGGTTTTCGCGCCGCGCAAATCCCGACTTGCTATTATAGTTTCGCGGCTGGGTTTGGCGCCTATGATAAGGCAAATCGCCGTTGGCATAAGCCTATCATTGATGCACTAGGCATGTATTAGCCTTAGTGTGATTAATACTGATGCTTGTCTAGCCTAGAAAACCTTGATATCCATTCTATTCGCAAATCAATACAATTTTTGTGAATGGGCGAAAAATGAAAAATCGAGCAAAAAATCTTGGGCTTTTAAGTTTAATTGCAATTGCATTTGTAATGACAACGGCACAAAAAGCACCATCCACACCCAATCCCAAAGCACCTTCCGAGATTATTGCCGAAGCGCCGCAATCGGCATGGCTTGATATTAATGCCGATGACATAGTGGTGTTCACACTAAAGGACGGCACAAGTTTCACAATTGAATTGGCAAGTGAGTTTGCGCCTATCCATTCTGCGAATATCAAAAAACTTGTCCGCGCTGGCTGGTTCGATAGTGCCTCTATTGTCCGCGTTCAGGATAATTATGTTGTGCAATGGGGTCGCCCAGAAGGAACAAAATTACCCGAGGGCGTAATTGCAAACCCTCCCGCTGAATATGATTGGCGATTTGCTCCGCGTAATTTTACGCCGCTTGGCTTTCGCGATGCCTATGCCTCGCAGGTCGGATATTTAAGTAGCTGGCCCGCGGCCACCAACCAAAGTAAAGCATGGCTAACCCATTGTTATGGTATGATTGGTGTTGGACGCGATATGGCGCCCGATACCGGAACTGGCGGTGAATTATATACTGTTATCGGCCATGCACCGCGTCATTTGGATAGAAATATTACATTGGCCGGCCGCATTTTATCTGGAATGGAAAACCTAACGGCCCGCCCACGCGGCACCGAGGCTTTGGGATTTTATAAAGACGCAAGTCAACAGATTGGATTTGCTTCTGCGAAAATGGCTTCGGACATGCCGATTGAGAATAGACCAAATTACCAAGTTCTAAATCCCAAAACCGCAACTTTTAAAACTTGGCTCCATGCCAAGGCTAATCGTGGTGGCCCATTTTTCATATTACCGGCGCGCGCTGTGGATATTTGCAATGCACAAGCGCCAACTCGGCTTAGGCCATAACAAAAAGCAAATTATCGTAGCTGGCATGGTCGGCGTGAATAGATATCACCATCAGAATTCCTTTTGCGGCTCAATAAGCAAAAGCACGCGAACTTTTTGGTTTGCAAGATTTGAATTTAGTCCTATTTAGAATAAATGAGCAATTTTTCTGAACCAAAGCCTAAGCGCAATAATATCGATTATGCCGCGAAAGAAGCTATTATTGACGTTGGCAAAGACAGCAAAAGAATAATGCCAAAATGGCAAAGAAATCTGATTTTTGGAATCTTGATTCTAACTAGTCTTTGCGGTTTGACGGCCTATTTCATGCGCATAAACTTATTCAAGGAACTAATTAAGCCGACAATTCCGTTTCAAATTGCCGAACAACCCCCAAAGCCAAATTATGAAGATAGCTCAGCTTGGGCACAAAGGCCGCAAGACAATAAGGCTTTCAAAGACGGAATTGCCGTTTTCTTTATTCACCCAACCTCATATTATAATGGTAAAATGGGTTGGAATGCTGATATTTCAGAGGCAAAATCGCTCGAACGTTTAGAAAAGATAATTATTCCTAATCATGCTATTCCATATAAAGCGGCGGGCGAATTATGGATACCTAAGTATCGGCAAGCGACACTATTCTCGAGCCTGAGCCTTGGCGAAGATGCCAAAGAAGCACTAAATTTAGCATATTCTGATATTGAAACCGCGTTTGACAATTTCATTAAAGCTAGGGGCGAAAATAGCCCATTCATATTGGTGGGCATTGGGCAAGGTGGTCTTCATGGGTTACGATTAATTCAAACAAAAATTGCAAATAGTGAATTAGAGAAATCCTTGGTTGCTGCATATTTAATCGATCAAGCCGTTAGCGAACACGAATTACCGAGCGATACACCAGCGACAAATTCCAAATTTGGGAATATAGAATTTTGCACCACCAAAGACCAAACAAATTGCATAATCAGCTTTAATCAATTCGATAAAACCGATGAAAGGTTGCAAGAGATTTTCAAAGAACGGGCTCTAACTTGGTCAATAAAGCATGGATATTCAGGGCTGGGTGGGCGCGGCGCTTTATGCACAAACCCAATTAATGGAACCGCATATTCTAACGCCACTGCCAATTTGAACACAGGATCTGCAGCAGCAAATTCACTTGAAGATGGCACTGAGCCCGCATTATTGCCAGCTGAAACTGGCGCTTATTGTATTGGCAAAACTGGAATACTCGCCGTTGATAATAAAAGGCCACAATCATTAAAACCTTCACGATTTGAACTTGGCGCAAAATTCAAAACACAGGCCTATAATCTATTTTACAAACCATTGGAAACCGACGCTCTTAATCGTGCCAAAGCATTTCGGGAAACCGCAAAAAGAAAAGAAAATTAAATGGAAAAATTCACCCTTCCCCCTTTAAATGCGCTTCGCGCCTTCGAGGCAGCAGCCAGAAGACTATCATTCACCAAAGCCTCCGAAGATTTAGATGTAACCCCTGGCGCTATTTCACAACAGGTCAAAATTCTTGAAGATTGGGTCGGACAGCCATTATTTAGGCGATTGGGACGTGCGGTAGAACTAACCGATGCCGCCAGAATAGCTCTGCCATTATTAATTGAAGGCTTTGAAAAAGTTGACGAAGCGGCGCGGCAATTAAGGCTTCCCTTGCGCCGCGAGCGGGTAAGTGTGTCAGCAGCGCCATCTTTTGCGGCGAAATGGCTTGTGCCACGGCTTGAGAGCTTTCAAAACCAATATCCAGATATTCAAATATGGGTTTCGGCTGATATTAATCTAGTTGATTTTACCGCCGCCGATGTTGATGTCGCCATTCGTTATGGCCCAGGGTTTTACGAAGGCGTGATAAGCGAAAAACTAATGAGTGAAGAAGTATTTCCGGTCTGTAGCCCGAGCCTATTGAGCAAGGGACAAGAGATAAAATCGCCCAAAGATATTTTGTCCTTCATGCTTTTGCATGATGCAAGCCCAGATGCGGATGCCTCTTGCCCAGACTGGACTATGTGGTTGGCGGCGCGTGGTGTCAATGGCGTGAAAGCCAATCAAGGTCTAAGATTTAATTTATCATCAATGGCAATAGATGCAGCGGTCGCCGGTCAAGGTATTGCATTGGCAAAACGCGCAATTGCGGCCGCGGATCTGGCAAATGGTCGATTAATTGCGCCATTTGGCACCGGTAGCGATAGAGCCCAGACCGACAGACTGAGTTCTTCATACTGGCTAGTGCGGCCAAAAG
>CAYTWK010000178.1:0-4639 GCA_964442095.1 uncultured Caulobacteraceae bacterium
CGCAAAGCCATCGATATTTGGCATTCTTACATCGGCCAAAACTACGCCGCGGAAATTGCGGTCAATTTGCTTTAATGCATCTAATCCATTGGTAAAGCCGAGCACACTGATGCCCGCCAACTCAATAGATTGAATTTGCGCACTCAATAGCTCTTTATCGTCGTCAATAATAATAACTTCTATTTGCTTCATTGGCCAATAACCCGATTAAGTTCGACTATGAAACAGGCACCTTCTTTAGAATTAACGAGCGTAAGACTGCCACTATGTTCATAAAGAATGTCTTTGGCTATCACGAGGCCAAGCCCGAGCCCGCTGGTTTTTGATGTAACGAACGGCGTAAATAATTGGCTCTCTACGCTCTCGTCAACGCCTTTGCCATTGTCTTTAATAGATATTCTTACCTTGTCTTTCGCAACTTCGGTAGAAATTCTTATTTGGCGCAGGGTTTGCCCTTCAAGTGCTTCGCAGGCATTTTGCAACAAATTCACAATCACTTGCTCCAAGCGTATTCGGTTACCGAGGACGAATAAATCGTCAGGAATTTCTTCTTGAACTAGCTCAACATTAAAATCGCGGATGCGGCTTTGAGTTAAAAGAAGTGAGGTCTCTAGCAGCGAGCGAACCTTAACTTCCGACATTTCACCGTGCGCTTTTTTTGAAAACATCCTTAAATCGAGAGTAATCTTGCCTATTCTATCGCTCATCGCACTAATTTTAGTGAGAATATCATCGATAGATGCAATCGATCCCTTATTAGGCTTTGACAAAAGCGTCATTGCATTATTCGAAAGCAGTTTTATTGTTGCAACCGGCTGGTTTATTTCATGGGCTACGCCCGCAGTAATTTGCCCAAGCGCCGCCAATTTATTTGCCTGCACTAGATCGCTTTGCAGATTAGCAAGCCGCTTTTCAGCAGCCTTACGTTCGATGATTTCCGAAGACAGTCTTTGATTTATTCCTTTTAGCTCAATAGTTCGGCTTTCAACGCGCTCTTCTAATTCTTCGCGATAGGCTTTATCTTGTTCTGCTTTTTGCCGCATAATTCGATTTTTTCTTCCGGCCCATCGAACCAAAATTAACAATAATCCGCATAGCAAAAAGGCGATAATTGCATTAGTGAGCGCAAAATTAAAAGCCGAGGCTCGCGACTTAATCAAATAAGAATGCCATTTATTCGATGGTGATGGTATATGAACCATTATTGATTTTGAATCGGCCTCAAGCTTAGGCTTAAACCTTAGATGCGGCCGATTAGTAAGCAATATCTGACCATCAGGATTGGTTACAAAATTAATATCATCGCCGCCATGCCATTTTTCTTCTATGGTTTGAAATTCAACCTTAGCAACAACAACTCCAATAATTTTACCATTGCGCGCTACACTATGGGTTAAATAAAGCCCTGGTTTGTGGCTTACAGTTCCTTGGGCGATTTGTTCCGCAGTAATATTTTGAACCGCTTCTTTAAAATAATTACGGAAACTATAATCCTTACCGACGAAACTGTCGCGGTTTCGCCAATTACTCGATGCTATTGCTATACCTTCAATGTCTAGAATATAGATTACAGCGCTTTTGGTTTCCAACGCCAAGCTCTCTAGCCTTTTAGACAATGTCTCATTTGGCGCACTTTTTTGGCTTAGAGCCATGAGCACGTCGGGATCTGTCGCAAGTATGACCGGCACAGCGCGTTGCTTGTCAAGTTCGCTCATTAGGACATCGGCGCGCAATTGTGCGCTAATTGTCGCCTCTTTTGTTAATTCTTCAATGGAAACTTTATACGAAAGCCAATAGGTTAAGGCGACAATACTAATTATCAAACCAGAAATAAACAAAGCAAAAAATGGTATCTTAAAGCGTTTCAAAACTATTTTTCCCACCCCATACTATTTTTCTAGAAGACAATCGCCATTATCTATATGGGCATAAAACCACACATTTGTAAATATTAATGTGTGGAAAATGTTACTTTTTCATCGCAAAATCAGAATCGAATAGTAAGTTTATTTTTATTTTTCAATCACTTAGCAAATAGTAAAATTTTTTCTTGCTAGCCATCATTATAACTCCAAAATGCTCGACAAAGAAGGCGCATTTCAATTGCGCTTTAAAAGCTAAAGGTAGGAAAAGTGGAAATAAATTCGGGTTCGCAGCCATTAACGTCATCAAATGAATCGAAAGCGCATGGCGGGAAACTTTATATTTGGGTTTTGCTCGCGATAATAGGCGGAATAATGCTCGGGTATTTTTACCCTGAAGCTGGCGTCGCATTAAAGCCATTGGGCGATGCATTCATTAAAATAGTGAAACTAATAATCCCGCCCGTAATTTTTCTAACCATTGTTACAGGCATTGCCGGCATGGGCAATATGAAGGCTCTCGGCAATTTGGCGCTAAAGGCCTTTGGATATTTTTTGTTCTTTTCAACCCTTGCGCTCTTTGTGGGCATGGCTGCGGCAAACCTAGTAAAGCCGGGCTTGGGCATGAATATTGATCCTAAAAACCTCGACACTAGTTCAGTTAGTGGCTTCATAGAAAAATCGCATGAAATGACGATTGGCGGCTTTTTTGCCGATTTAATACCATCAAGTTTGGTTGGTGCATTTGTGGACGGCAATGTCCTACAAGTCCTAATTGTATCTGTTGTATTTGGTGTAGGTTTTGCTTTGGCGGGCGAAAGGGCACGTCCGGCGCTTAATATATTAAACTCTTTTTCTCATGGCGTGTTTCAAGTTGTAAATCTATTAATGAAACTTGCGCCGATTGGCGCATTTGGCGCAATGGCATTTACAATCGGAAAGTTTGGCATTGGATCAATAATAAACCTCGCAGCATTAGTGGCCACATTTTATACCACCTCGGCAATTTTCGTTTTCGGCATATTGGGAGGTGTTGCGGCGCTTTGTGGATTTTCACTATTAAAATTACTGGCTTATCTGAAAGATGAATTATTACTTGTGCTTGGCACATCATCATCTGAATCTGCGCTTCCAAAACTAATGGAGAAAATGGAAGATGCCGGTTGTGATAAAGCGGTTGTCGGAATTGTCGTTCCAACCGGATATTCCTTTAATTTAGATGGCACAAATATTTACATGTCATTGGCGGCCATCTTTATCGCCCAAGCCACAAACACACCACTAAGCATTTCTGACCAGATATTACTGCTCCTTGTAGCCATGATTTCATCAAAGGGCGCAGCCGGCGTAACTGGCGCAGGATTCATTACTTTAGCCGCAACACTTTCAATCGTGCCGAGTGTGCCGGTTGCGGGCCTTGCGATAATTCTAGGCATTGATCGCTTTATGTCCGAATGTCGTTCGATAACCAATTTCATTGGCAATGCTGTTGCCACAGTTGTTGTCGCCAAATGGGACAAAGGCATCAATTGGGATTTATTCAAAGCCACAATGGACAAAAAAACCCAAAATCAAAATCCGCATTCTCGACCGAGGGAATTAGAGAATGCTCCTGCTGGCCTACAAATCGGCGAAAAGGACACGGACTAAAAATAAATAAAAATTGAGGAGGAAACAAAATGAGAAGACTGAATAAAAGTGCCACAATAAGCCTAATTGCAATCTTGATGGCAATGCCGACGGTTTCGGCTGCGCAATCTGCACCGGAAAATCAAACTGCCGAAACTGTTACTGTAATTGGTTCACGTGGCAAACCTCGCACCGATGTAAATCGTCCAGTTCCTGTTGATGTTCTTTCTAGCAAGGATCTAAAGACTACTGGCCAAACTGATTTATCGCAACAAGTTCAATTTACTTCGCCGTCATTCAACTCAACAAAATATGGAATTAATGGCGCAACAAATTTCGCAGATCCTGCATCTTTGCGTGGGCTAGCACCTGATCAAGTTTTATTATTGATAAATGGCAAAAGACGGCATCAGTTTTCCGCTCTAAACCTGAATGTTGCACCGGGCCTCGGAACCGTGGTTTCGGATATGAATTCAATACCAACCGCAGCTGTTGGCCGCATTGAAGTATTACGTGATGGCGCGGCTGCCCAATATGGATCTGATGCAATTGCGGGCATAGTAAACCTATCTTTAAATCGTGGCAGCAATGGCGGCAGCGTTTCTGTCACATCTGGTATCCACAAAGAAGGTGACGGATTCACAATAAAGACTTCGCTAAATCATGGTGTCGAAATTGGTGATGGCGGATTTTTAAACTATACTTTAGAATATTTTTCCGCTGACGGAACAAATCGTTCGGACCCGTTTACTGGAACGATTTATCCGAATGCACCCGTGGGATATGTGGCCGGAACCCCAACTGCTGCATTCCCATATTTGACTGCCAATCCCCGCGCGGACCGCGGCGTTTATCCCCAAGGCCCATTTATAGTTGGACAATATGGCTCTAATAAGAATATCACTCGCCAAGCATTTGTTAACGCCGAGCTTCCACTTCAAGGTTCAGTAATTGCCTATGGATTTGGTGGTTATTCGAAAAAAGAGATTCAGGCATTTGGCTTTTTCCGCGCACCTGTGACTTTCTCAAATTCTTCGCTTTCAATCTTCATAACAAAACCTCCTTAGCCCAGTCAGCTCTTCCAGTCTATTCAAGAGGAGAGTCTTTGCTTTAAGAGCTAGACAACCAAGGGCTAGAACACAGAGAGA
>CAYTWK010000179.1:0-1586 GCA_964442095.1 uncultured Caulobacteraceae bacterium
ATCTTTCCAAAGCTTTGGCACGGGAATTCACATTATTCCAAAAGGCGATGGGCCGATTAAGGGATTGAAACAAAATCTATTTGGTCATTATGGACAAGCCTATGGACTTTTGGGCGGTCTCTGGCTCGATGCGATTGGAAAAAAAGGTTTCGCCTTTTTTATTAATGGCAGCCTAAATAGCCCGGAGATGGGGAAGGGGTCTGGTCTTTATCGCCTCGAGGAAGTCATTATGCAGGCGGCAGCGCAGGATTTGGGCTTGGCCTAATTTGTATTATTCGCCTGTAATGCTATAGAGCGCAAATGACATCCGACCCAAGCCAAGCCAAACATTTTCCTGTTATGTTGCCCGAAGTATTGGCGGCCTTGGCGCCCAAGAATGGCGAAACCTATATTGATGCAACATTTGGCGGCGGATCTTATTCGCGCGCATTTCTAGAGGCGGCCGATTGTAAATTAATCGGTATAGACCGCGATCCAGACGCCATAAAGCGCGGTCAAGAGTTTGAAACTAAATACCAAAATCGCTTTCGCATTGTCGAAAGTGAATTTTCTAAAATTGACGAACTTGGCTTTTCTCCGCTTGACGGGATTGTTTTTGATATTGGTGTTTCGTCATTCCAAATTGATGAAGCCGAACGCGGTTTTAGTTTTAATAAGGACGGCCCGCTCGATATGCGAATGGGAAATACTGGGCCGAGTGCCGCCGATGTATTAATGAGCCTCAATGAACGTGATTTAGCCAATATTTTTTGGCAATTTGGCGAAGAAAAAAATTCGCGGCAAATCGCGCGCGCCATCGTCACTGATAGGGAAAAACTGCCATTTAGTAATACGCAACAACTGGCCGAATTATGCGCAAGAATTAATAGAAGAAATGGCAGTAAAGAGAAAATCAACCCCGCAACGCGCGTATTCCAAGCGCTTCGTATTTTTGTAAACGACGAATTGGGCGAATTAGAACGGGCTTTGCGGGCCAGTGTTTCGCTTTTAAAGCCGGGTGGGCGCTTGGTTGTGGTTACTTTCCACTCGCTCGAGGATAGGATTGTCAAGAATTTCCTTAATAATTCTAGCGCATCAGTCCAAGTATCGCGCTATATTCCACAGGCGAATGAAGGCGTTGGTAATTTTGAAATTATCAATAAAAAGCCTATTTTACCGAGCAAGGAAGAAGTGGAAATCAATCCTAGGTCGCGTTCGGCAAAGCTTCGCGCTGCAATTCGCACAAAAAATCAAAAAAATTCACCGCAAATTAACCACAAATTAGCCCCTAGCGATTTTGATGAATTGAAGCAGTTTTTTTAAATTGTGATTTCAAATTTCTAAATTTCGAATTGTTTATAAAAGGGGCATAAGGTTTGCGGCAGTTTGGTTTCAAAAAGAGCCATATTTTGGCGGGCTTTGGCATGTTAGCATGCCTTGTTCCGCTATATTGGGCGAAATCCGAAGCTGATAGAATGTTAAGCCACATGCATAAGCTTCAGGCAGAAGTTAAAGAGGCGCGTAAAAGTGTTAAAACCCTAGAGGCGGAATTGGCGTTTTTATCACGCTATGACCGAATTGAAAAAGCGGCAATAGAGCAATTGGGT
>CAYTWK010000179.1:1596-4639 GCA_964442095.1 uncultured Caulobacteraceae bacterium
GGGTATGGCGCCCTTAAATGGCGCTCAAGTAATTGAAATCAAAGATATTGACAATGTCGCGCCTTTGGCAGGGTCTTTGCCAAAGCCCACAGCGCATAATCTTCCAATAGAAAAGGCCGAAAGCCCAATTGGGACAGAGGCCATAAAAAAACCGACTAAGCCAGCGCCGCAAGGATTAGACCATGAATAATTCTCGGGGCGCTATTTCATTTATAGGCGATATTTTTTCAAGTCTGAATGCATATATATTAAAACGCGAAGCTGCTGCTCGTGCCTCAATCGATGAAAATGCGACCCAAAGGCCGATGCTAAAGAGCCAATTATTGGGCATAGTATTTTTGTCAGGCTTCGCCATTTTGGCGCTACGGGTAAGTTATATTACCATTTTTCGCGACGTTGATATTGCCCGCTCTACCGCGCAAGCTGAAACTGAAAAGCAAAAGCCGCGCGCCGATATTGTCGATAGAAATGGCGTGCTGCTTGCAACTTCATTGACATCATATTCGCTTTTTGCGGATCCAGCGCGGATATGGGATCCGCGCGAAACTGCACAGGCGATAATATCAGTATTTCCAGATATGAATGAGGCCGATTTAATTGCAAAATTATCGAGCACAAAAAGATTTGTCTGGATAAAAAGACGACTTACACCGCGTGAAAAGCATGCAATTTGGGCAATGGGACAGCCGGGGCTAGAATTTGAAACCGAAGCCCTTAGGACTTATCCACTTGGTCATAGCGCTGGTCATATTTTGGGTGGTTTAAATGATAATGGCGAAGGGATTAGCGGCCTAGAGCGCGGCCTCCATGGTCTTTTGAACAATAATGAAAGCGGCCCCGTGCGCCTTTCAATTGATAGCCGTGTCCAATTTGTGCTTGAAAGTGAATTGTCAGAGGCGGCGGTAAAATATTCAGCCGCAAATGGTGTAGCCGCCATTATGGATATTCGCACAGGTGAAATAATGGGTGCCGCATCATGGCCATTTATGAATCCTAATGATTATAATGCCAATTCGGCCTATTCGCGTGAAAATCGGGTTATCAATTCGGTTTATGAAATGGGTTCAACTTTCAAAGCATTCACTTTTGCTGCCGCGCTTAATGATGGGAAAATCACACCAGAATCGCAATTCGACACTTCGCGCGCCCTAAGGCTTGGCGACTTTACGATTAATGATTTTCACGGCCAAAATCGCATACTTAGTGCAAGAGAGGTTTTGGAACATTCTTCAAATATCGGAACTGGCCTTGTTTCGCGCACTTTGGGGACAAGCCGTCTCGTAGAATTCTATTCACAAATTGGTCTATTGAAACGGGTAAGTGCGGAATTTTCGGGCGTTCCATCGCCAATATTGCCAAAAAAATGGGGTGCCACGAGTTCAGTTACGGCCTCCTATGGGCATGGCATTGCGGTAACCCCATTAGCTGTTTTGGCGGCCTATGGAGCGATTACAAATGGCGGCATTTATTTGCGCCCGACCATGCTGGCTCGGCAAGAGGGTGCACAAGTAACCGGAACGCGGGTTTTATCGCCAGAAGCATCGCGCCAAATATTGGGTCTTTTGCGCGATGTTGTTACGACCGGAACTGGCCGCGCCGCCGACAATGAGTTTTTTCCAGTGGCTGGAAAAACTGGCACGGCGGATAAGGCCACAAAAGGTGGTTATGATGTAAATCGCCGTGTATCAAGCTTTGCGGGCGTCTTTCCTGCGAATGAACCGCGCTATGCTATTCTGTTTCTTTTAGATGAACCAAAAGGTATTAATGGCGGCGCTGCGACGGCTGGTATTGTGACTGCGCCATCAGTCTCTAGAATCGTTGGTAGGGTTTCACCAATGCTCGGACTATTGCCACAGAATAGAAGATTTGTTGATGGCCAAAATCCTGCTATAAACCCAAATAGTGAAGATGCACAAAAAATTGCACCTTTGCCGCCAAAATCTATTGCAAATAAGATGACACCAAATAATGCATTAGGGGCACGTTAAATAACAAAGAAGGTTTGATAGAAAATCAAATGAATGAAATCCTAAACCCTATCAATCGCAATATCTCTTATCTCTTGAACCTTAGCGAAGAGCTTGCCTATGCAAATCAAAAAGTCACAGGGCTTGCACTTGATAGCCGTAAAGTAAAGCCGGGATTTCTATTCTTTGCCCTAATCGGGACTAAATTAAACGGCGAAGATTTCGCAAAGAGCGCCGAGGAGAATGGCGCAATCGCAATTGTCGCAAAAAACCATATTGATGGGCTATCAATTCCGGTAATTGTGGTTGATGACCCTTACCTAAAAATGTCCGAAGCGGCGGCAAAATTTGCGCCAAGTCAGCCTGAAAACATAGTTGCAATAACCGGCACTAATGGCAAAAGTTCTAGTGTGGATTTTCTTCGTCAAATCTGGGCAAATACTGGCAAAAAGGCGGCGAGCCTTGGGACTTTAGGCGCAATCATGCCTGATGGTGCGCTTAATCTTGGGTTTACTACACCAGATGCAATCGCCTTACATTCGACATTAGAAATGCTTGCGCAAAAGGGAATTACGCATTTGGCAATGGAAAGTTCTTCTCATGCACTTATGCAAAAAAGAATGCATGGCGCGAAGCTGGTTGCGGGCGGCTTTACTAATCTGACGCAGGATCACTTGGATTATCATGGGACTATGGACAATTATGCCGAGGCAAAATTAATATTGTTCCGCAAGCTTTTGCCCAAGGGCGCACCAGCGATAATTAATGCCGATGCCACTGAAGCTGAGCGTTTCGAAAAAGCGGTAATTGCAGAAGGCCTTGACCTAAAATTGGTTGGTTGGCGCGGAAATTATTTAAAGATTCAAGAATTATGGCCAAAACCTGCTTCGCAAAGGGTCGATTATCGCTTTAATAATAAGACATATCCCGTTGAAATCCCTCTAATCGGGGAGTTTCAAGCATTAAACGCTACTATGGCGGCAGGAATTGCGCTTTCATTGGGTGATAGTCCCGATAAAGTATTCGATGCTCTAACAAAATTGCGACCGGTTAAGGGGCGCATGGAGCATGTTGGC
>CAYTWK010000180.1:0-4632 GCA_964442095.1 uncultured Caulobacteraceae bacterium
TTTATAGAACCCACAACAATTTAATTAGCGCGCGCGCAACTGCTTGGCCTATTGATTCCATTTCGGTTTAAAACCTATAAATGGCGGAGGGTGATTTACAGTTGCGCATTTCTTGCGTGTTAGGGTTTCGGCCCATTTGTGTTTATAAATTTGGAGATTACCTTTGGCACGTATTGCTGGTGTAAATATACCTACTAATAAGCGCGTTATTATTGCGCTTCAATATATTCATGGAATTGGTCCACAAATGGCCAAAGAAATCTGTGAAAAAGTTTCAATCACTTTGGATCGCCGTGTCAATCAATTGACCGACGCAGAGGTTTTGCAAATCCGCGAAACTATAGACCGCGACTATACAGTTGAGGGTGATCTTCGCCGCGAAGTTTCAATGAATGTGAAACGTCTAATGGATTTGGGTTGCTATCGCGGCCTTCGTCATCGTCGTGGCTTGCCGGTTCGCGGTCAACGCACGCATACAAATGCGCGCACACGCAAAGGCCCAGCAAAAGCGATTGCAGGCAAGAAAAAAGTTACACGATAAACAATCTTAAATGCGGATAACCGCAAAACTTACGAGAAGAAATAATGGCTAAAGATACAACTAAGCTTAAGCGCAAGGAGCGTAAGAACATCGCCACTGGTGTTGTTCACGTCAATGCAAGCTTTAATAATACCATGATTACGATAGCGGATACCCAAGGCAATACAATTTCATGGGCGTCTGCGGGAATGATGGGCTTTAAAGGCTCACGTAAATCAACTCCTTATGCTGCGCAAATGGCTGCCGAAGAAGCGGGCCGTAAAGCCGCTGAACATGGCATGCGCACCGTAGAGGTTAATGTCTGCGGTCCTGGTTCTGGCCGCGAGAGCGCGCTTCGTGCTCTGCAAACTGTTGGGTTTACAGTTACTTCAATTCGCGACGTAACGCCAATCCCGCACAATGGCTGCCGCCCTCCAAAGCGCCGCCGCGTTTAATTGGTGTTTTTATTGCCTTTATTGGCATTGGTTATAAATTAAAAAGAGTTTGGTTCCGACATGAGTGAAGAAGAAGTTACACCGCCAGTATTAGAAAAAAACTGGAAAGAACTTATCCGTCCGGATAAACCTATTATTGAGCATGGATTTGATCCTGCACGCAAAGCAAAACTAATCGCCGAGCCGTTTGAACGTGGTTTCGGTATGACCATTGGTAACGCGCTTCGCCGCGTATTGCTTTCATCGCTTCGCGGTGCAGCAATTACATCGGTTAAAATTGACGGCGTCCTCCACGAATTCTCATCACTTGCTGGTGTTCGTGAAGACGTGACTGATATCGTTCTAAACATCAAAGGCGTTTCTTTAGTAATGCACGCGGATGGCCCAAAGCGTATGGTTTTACGCGCATCTGGCCCTGGCGAAGTTACTGCGGCGCAAATTGATGTTGGTTCGGATATTGAAATCCTAAACCCAGAGCAAGTTATTTGCACGCTTGATGATGATGCTGAAATCCGCATGGAATTCACGGTTGAAGCAGGCAAAGGCTATGTTTCTGCGACAGCTAATCGCCCTGAAGATGCGCAAATCGGCCTTATTGCTGTTGATGCGCTTTATTCTCCAGTTAAGCGCGTTGCTTATAAAGTTGAAAATTCGCGCTCTGGCCAAGTCCTAGACTATGACCGTTTGGTTCTTGATGTTGAAACCAATGGCGCAATCAGCCCAGAAGATGCGGTTGCTTATGCTGCGCGCATTATTCAAGATCAACTTGAAGTGTTTATCAATTTCGAAGAAGCAAAAGGCAAAAAGCAAGAGGATTCACGTCCTGAATTGCCATTTAATCCTGGTCTTCTTAAACGCGTCGAAGAGCTTGAGCTTTCTGTTCGTTCTGCAAACTGCCTCAAGAATGATAATATCATCTATATTGGCGATCTTATCCAACGCACAGAGGGCGAAATGCTTCGGACACCGAATTTTGGCCGTAAGTCTTTGAACGAAATCAAAGAAGTATTGGCGCAAATGGGTCTTCACCTTGGTATGGATGCGCCAAATTGGCCACCAGAACATATTGATGAACTTGCAAAGAAATTTGAAGATCAAATGTAATCACTGGGCGCTTGCCCAAAAAAACTATGGGCGCTTGCCCAAATATTGGAATAATTTATCGCCTAAAGGTCTATTGAAACCATAGGCGCGAGGAGTAAAGAAAATGCGTCACGGACTTGGTCAACGCAAATTAAACCGCACCCACGAACACCGCGAAGCGATGTTTGCGAATATGGCTGCGGCTTTGGTTAAACACGAACAAATCACTACAACTTTGCCAAAAGCAAAAGAACTTCGCCCTATCGTTGAGCGTTTGGTTACTTTGGCGAAAAAAGGTGATTTGGCTGCACGCCGTTTGGTTATCGCGCGTATGGGCGATGAAACCCAAACTAAAAAGCTATTTGATGTAATCGCGCCACGCTATAAAGAGCGTAATGGCGGTTATTTGCGCATTATGAAAGCTGGCTTCCGCTATGGTGATAATGCTAGCATTGCGGTTATCGAATTTGTTGACCGCGACGTTGACGCAAAGGGTCAAGATTCTGGTCCGGTATTCGCTGACGCTGAATAATTCGCTCTAAGATAAAATTGCAAAGCCGCCCAAAGTAATTTGGGCGGTTTTTTATTCATTCGGACTGACAAACAAAGTCGCGCCATCGACTTTTGCGATTTTTAAGCTATCGCCAATTTTTGGATTGGCATTCTCGCACAAAGCGCGCCAGCGAGTGTCATTGTATTTTACGGCGCCAAGGCCAGATTGAAAGTCTTCTGAAGCTATAACAATTTCGCCAATCATTCTGGCATCTGGGGCATTAATATCATTCTTTTCAAGTTTTGCATTTGGCGGCAATAATTTGCGACCAAGAAAGACGCTTATTAATGCGAAAATCGAAAACAGAATGAATTCAATAGTCATATCAAGCCCCGGCACCAAAAAGGAAATAATTGCCGTTGCCGCTGATGCCACCGAAAACCATAAAAGATAAGTTGTGCCGGTCAATAATTCGGCGGCCAATAAAATAGCGGCCAATGATAGCCATGCCCATGTGCCGTGGTTTGAAAAGGCATTAATTATAAAATCCATTTACTTAGCCCTTTTTAATCGGCGGAACAGAATTATTGGACGAATTATCCAATAGTGCCTTTATCCCTTCTACGGAGCCAGCGAGCGATGCAAGATCTGTAGGGATTATAACTGTGCGTTGCTGCGGTGAACTGGCCAATTGTCCAAAAGCCTCTATGTATTTTTGGGCCAAGAAGTAATTAATTGCTTGAATATCGCCACTAGCGATTGCTTTGGACACCATTGTGGTTGCATTGGCTTCGGCCTCCGCCGCACGTTCGCGGCCTTCTGCGTCTCTAAAGGCGGCTTCTTTGCGCGCTTCTGCCTCTAGGATAGTTGCTTGCTTTAAGCCCTCGGCACGCAAAATTGCCGCTGCTCTTGAACCTTCGGCTTCGGTAATATCAGCGCGTCTATCACGCTCTGCCTTCATTTGGCGCGCCATTGATTCGATAAGGTTTGCTGGCGGGGTAATGTCTTTAATTTCAATACGGACAACTTTAACGCCCCATGGAGTGGTAGCGGCATCTATTGTCGATAAAAGCTTGGAATTAATCTGATCGCGCTGTGATAAAACTTCATCGAGCTCCAAGGAGCCAACCACCGTTCTAAGATTTGTCAAAACTAGATTTATAACCGCAAGACGGAGATTTTCAACTTCATAGGCGGCTTTGGCAGCATCATAAACTTGGGTGAAAACCACGGCATCGCAAGAAACCATCGCATTATCACGAGTAATAACTTCTTGGCGAGGGACGTCAAAAACGCTCTCCATAACTGAGATTTTATGGCCAATATTTTCAATAAATGGGATTAGAAACGAAATTCCAGGGTTTAAAGTGCGCGATAATCGCCCAAACTTTTCAACTGTATATTGGTAACCCTGCGGCACGATTTTGATTGTTGAAGAAACAAAAGCAATTGCCAATACCAACATTGCCAATGCGAAAATCGAAGATTCCATTACTACCCCCTTTATAGCGCAAATCAATTTTTGCTTTTTCTTTGTATGGTGAATCGTTCTGTTTTGCCAAGTGTGATATTAAATAGTGCAATTTTAAATTATGCAAAACTGCGAAGCATATCTATTTTGTGCTTGACCAGAACGCGCAAAGCGTTCAAGAAAGCGTCGAAAAATATTTTCACTTTCTCGCGGGAGAGAATGTTAAAACATCGCCGAAGGAGCAACCGCCCCGGAAACTCTCAGGCAAAAGGACCGCGCGAAAAATAAATGCTGGAGAGTGCGCATTAATTGCGCCGCCGAAGGAGCAAGCCGTAGAATTTGCGGTCAAATCTCTCAGGTAAAATGCACAGCAGGGGCAAAGGTTCTGCTTTATTGCAGACTTTGTTCTATGGGGTGCATAATTTTGGGCGAAATATCAACACAAGAACTTAAATCAACGCCTTTAAGCGCGCTTTGGGAATCTATGGGCGCGCGAATGGTTCCTTTTGCTGGTTATAATATGCCGGTCCAATTCAATGAAGGCGTAGTCAAGGAGCACCTTTGGACGCGCCAAAATGCGGGTCTATTTGATGTTGCCCATATGGGGCCG
>CAYTWK010000181.1:0-4586 GCA_964442095.1 uncultured Caulobacteraceae bacterium
GTGTTTCACAAGTGACGGGCTAATTAGCCTATGAATGCTTTGCTGTAAACCCAAGCAATTCAGCTTTAACCGCAAAAAACTTCAAAAATCCTTTTGCTTCTGCTGTGGCACCTGATTTGGACTGTCGCCCTCTTCGAGATTTTCGTCATCGACTTCCAAGGAATAGGCCTCATGGAGCCAATTATGGAGATCGCGATTGGCGCATTCAACCGAACAAAAGGGTCGATATTTGTGGACTGTTTCGTGCTGGCAGATAGGGCAGGGCATTAATAAACCTCATAAGAACTAATATTGGTTGTTTTAATTTCATACCTGCCGCCAATATTTTCTTTTAGGTGGGATTTCCAATCAAATTCCCATTTTTCAAATTCTTTGAAAGCTTCATTCATAATTGTAAGAGTTTTTACTTGCCCTTTAGCTTTCAAAAGTTCGTCGGCGAAGCAATTTATTGCATTTATCGCAGTTCTTTGCGTTGAGGGATTTTTATCATCGCCAATTAATTCAAATAGAGAGTGGCCAATCTTCTCGCGCGCTATTTCGCAAAGGCCAAATTTTGAAATTGGCAAGATTTCGCATTTTTGCTTTAATTCTAGACCGCTTTTAAGGATTTCAATCAAGTGCGGCGCCTCTAGCTTTGAAGGTGCACCGACAAAATCAATCACAATCAATCCAGAAATGTTCCGAAGGCGGATTTGTTTTGCTATCTCTTTTGCTGCCTCTAGATTTAGTTTGTGGTTAAAATTTCTCTGATTAGTGCCCCCTGCAATACGCCCTGCAGCGTTTATATCTATTGCGCATAGCGCTCTAGTTTGTTCAAAGTGAATGGTTCCACCATTGGGCAAAGAAACGCTAGTTTGCGCCAATTCGTCTATGGTCTGCATTATTAATTGCTTTTCATCAATGGTGCAGTCCCGCGGAATTGGCCAATCGCCCCAAGGGTCTATATCCTTGATTAGAGACGGGCATTTTTGCTTGCTATTGGCATCGCCAATAAAGCGGACAATTGAGGATTTTTCAAAATGATCGGCTTTGGTCACTATTACATTTATAGCTTTACCTTCAATAAGATAATTGGGCCGCGCGCCTGTGAATGGCAATATTGCATTTTGGCTTCCTAAATCGACGAAAGCCGCGCTTAGGCGCATATCAATTTTTGTCACCCGCGCACAATAGGTTTGGCCGATTTCAATTATATCCTTAAAGCGAGTGTCTTTGATTTTTAGTTCCGCAATCTTATCATCCTCTAAGAGTGCGAAAATAGTTTCGCCAATTCGCTCAAATTTAATCGCGGTTTGGCTCATGCTTTATAGCCCATGCCATTCAAAAGGCATTCGGTTTCATATAAAGGAAGGCCCATTACCGCCTCCCAAGAGCCATTTATCTTCATGCAAAAGGCACCGGCTCGGCCTTGGATGCCATAGCCACCGGCCTTGCCATTCCATTCCATGCTTTCGATATAATTAGTGATTTCTAATTTAGAGAGCTTTTTAAAGGCAATTTTTGTTTCTATTGCTCTTGCTGATATCTTGCCATTTTTAACCAATGCAATCGCAGTGGTAACTTTATGATTGCGTCCAGACAATAGTTCTAGGCAATATAGCGCATCGGTTTCGGTTTCGGCTTTGGGTAATATGCGGCGACCCACGCTGACGACAGTATCTGCGCCTAAGACAAAATCTTTTGGGTATTTTCGCGCAACAAAGAGCGCCTTTTCTTTCGCGAGCCTTAAGGCATAATTATAAGGGGTCTCGCCCTTGGCCTCGGTTTCGTCTATGTCTGCTGCTAGAACCAAATCCGGCTTAATTCCTATGCGCCCTAATAGTTCGAGACGCCTTGGCGAACCACTCGCAAGTATGAGCATTATCTAAAGCGGTATGTAACCCGACCTTTGGTAAGGTCATATGGGGTCATTTCTACCAATACTTTATCGCCAGCCAAAACGCGAATCCGGTTTTTACGCAATTTGCCCGCAGTATGGCCAATTATTTCGTGATCATTCTCTAGTTTAATACGAAAAGTGGCGTTCGGAAGTAATTCCTGAACAATGCCTTGAAATTCTAATAATTCTTCTTTTGACATGCAATTCCATCTGTTAAAGGCCATATGCAAAGTGCATTTCACCTAATCTAAGTTGTTTGCCATTATATTGGCGTTCAAGCATGGCGCTATATAGTGTTTTATTAAATTTTTCTAGTATGCCAAAGCATTTGGGATAAATTTTGTGCTTTGCACGCTATTAATGCGCGCTTTTGTCCTATATTAAGCCCTTGCAATAGTATCTATTAGCGCATGCTAATATAGATTTGGAAAGAAATACCTTGGCTGCCTATACCGAAGAAACCGTTTTAGAAATCAAGCATTATACTGATAGACTGTTTCGCTTTTCGACGACAAGAGATCGCTCGTTTCGTTTTCGCTCGGGCGAATTTGTTATGTTAGGCTTATTAAAAGACGACGGCAAGCCCCTGCTTCGCGCCTATTCAATCGCAAGCCCAGAATGGGATGAGAAGCTTGAATTTTATTCAATCAAGGTTCCCGATGGTCCTTTGACCTCTAAACTTGCCAATATTAAAGTTGGCGATAAAGTATTAGTTGGCAAAAAGCCAACCGGAACTTTGGTTTTGGACGCTTTATTGCCGGCAAAGCGCCTATATATGCTTGCAACGGGCACTGGTATTGCACCCTTTGCAAGTCTTATTCGTGACCCTGTAACTTATGAGCATTATGACCAAGTAATTTTGAACCATACTTGTAGGCAGGTGGCCGAGCTTCAATATGGTTTTGATTTGGTTCGTGAAACCCTAGAAGATCCTTTGGTCGGTGAATATATAGCCGCTGGCAAATTAATCCACGATACCGCAGCGACCCGCGAAGAATATAAAAATACCCGCAGGCTAACAGATCGTGTTGCCGATGGTTCTTTTTTTGCGCAGCATGGTCTTCCAGAATTTAATCCTGAAACCGATAGAGGCATGATTTGCGGCTCTTTGGCGATGTCGGTGGATTTCAAAAAAATGTTCGAAGATAGGGGCTTTATCGAAGGTTCTGTTTCTGCGCCGGGGCACTTTGTATATGAAAAGAGCTTTGTAGGGTAGGTTTTAAGCCTTCAAATCGGCAAATCTTTCTTTGATTTTTCTATCTAATTCATCGCGCACTTGTTCATAGGCATGCATTTGCTGCTCCCTAGAGCCATCAATTGCGGTGGGGTCAAAGGTTGGCCAATATTCAACCTCCAGCGCCAAATGCCGTGTAAATTCTAATGCTCTATGGTGCGCTTCGGGCGAAAGGCTAATGATAATGTCAAAATTATCATCTTCTAATTCATCGAAAGTTCGCGTTTTATGCTTTGAAATATCGATGCCAATATCATCCATAGCGAATACCGCCAAAGGATCTAAAGATCCCGATTTAAGGCCACATGATTGCACATAGGCCAAATTGCCAAAGCGCCTTTTAAAGAGCCCTTCGGCCATCGGTGAGCGTATCGCATTATAAGTGCAGGCAAAAAGAACAGCTTGTATCTTATTGTTTTCCAAGCTCAAAGCCTTATGTGAAGCGCGCAAATAAGGGTAAAAAGCCTACGCGAAGTATCAAAATCGAGCCTGATTTTGTCTTTTAGGCGCAATTCCAAAATTTCTGAGCCTTCATTATGAAGCCCGCGCCTCCCCATATCAACCGCCTCAATCTTACTTGGGGTCGCCGAACGTATGGCTTCATGATAGCTTTCGCAGATTATTAGATAATCGCGTATAATGCGCCGAAGTGGCGAAAGTGACAAAATAAAGACCCGAACGTCTGCGCCATTTTCGCGCTTTATGTCCATTATTAGTTTTTGTTCACTGACAGATAAAAATAGGGTATATGGTCCACCATCGTCATCGATTGGTTCAAAATAATTTTCTTCGAGAAGATCAAAAATTGCGACCCTGCGTTCGTGCTCGACATCGGCATTGCCTATAAATAGCGAAGCCTCATCAAGCACGATGTCCACAAGCTTTTTGGTCATTCTTTTATTCGCAACCTCAAATCTACACTATTCGCGTGCGCATAGAGGCCTTCTGCTTGTGCCAAAACGCTCGCGGCGGGACCGATTTCATTTAAACCATTTTGATTAGCGCGCAAAATCGTGGTGCGTTTCATAAAGTTCAAAACAGATAGGCCAGAGGAGAAGCGCGCGCGCCTGCCAGTTGGCAAAACATGGTTTGGACCTGCAACATAGTCACCAAGGCTCTCTGTGGTAAGTTTGCCCAGAAACACAGAACCAGCATGGCGAATTTTTGCAAATATTTCGTCAGGATTATCTAAACAAATTGCCAAATGCTCTGGTGCTCCTCTGTTTATCAGTTCGGCGCAATCTTCTAGATTATCCATTATTATTATGACGCCATATTTGTTCCAAGACGAGCGCGCAGGATCAGCCGCAAAACCATTTTCAATTTGCGATTTTGCTTCGGCAATAATTTTCTCGGCAAATCCAACATCATCTGTAAACAAAATGCTTTGCGACATTTCATCATGTTCGGATTGCGCCAATAAATCGGCGGCAATAATTTCTGGGCTATTGCTAGCATCGGCGATTACATAAA
>CAYTWK010000182.1:0-4573 GCA_964442095.1 uncultured Caulobacteraceae bacterium
TCACAAGCTTCAGTTACAGCATAACCGCGCTGTTTGAGAATTTGTGCAGTAATAACTCTTAGGCCGTCCTCATCTTCGACTAATAGAATACGGCCTTGTCCAGATAGATTATTGGCACGTTTGGCTTCGGGGGCCACAGTTTCGGCTTGAAGCTCCTGAATAGCCTTTTCATCGGTCGCAGGAAAAAATACGCTAAATTTTGTGCCTTTACCCTCTTCGGTATCAATAGTAATAAAGCCGCCGGTTTGCTTAACAATCCCATAAACGCTCGCCATGCCTATGCCGGTGCCTTTGCCACTTTCCTTTGTTGTAAAGAAAGGCTCAAAGATCTTTTCAGCGACTTCTTTAGGCATGCCAGTTCCATTGTCTTGGACCGTGATTTTGCAATATTCACAATCCGGGATATCTGCTATATTTTTGCCGTCGAGCGCTTTGATAACCGCCGTTTTATCGGTCTTTTCTGTCATAACTTTGACTATACCGCCGCTTGGATTGTGAGATAAAACTGCATCGCGCGCATTTGTGACCAAATTCATAAACATGGTTTCTAATTGTTGCTTATCAGCTAATATTGGCGGCAAATCACGGCCATGGGTTATTTCAAATTTAATTCTCTCGTCTAGGACTTGGTGCAATAAATAGCTAAATTCATTGAGGATTGCGCCAATATCAAGAACTTCGCGCCGCATAGTTTGTTTGCGGCTAAATGCCAATAAAGTGCTTACAAGATTGCCGGCACGCCCTGTGGTATTACGAATTCCCTGCAGCTCTTGATAGGATGGATCCCCTACGGGGTGGCGCATCAATAAAGTATCTGTATTTAGAACAATCACCGTCAAAAGATTGTTTAATTCGTGTGCCACTTCGGAGGCTATCTTTCCTATAACTTCCATCTTATTTGCTTGGTTTAGGCGAGCCTCCATTTCACGCCTATCAGATATATCTATTAATAATAGGGCTGATGCCTTTTCCCCATCTTCTAATAACCATGCCTCACAAATTGTGTTTGGGTTATTGCGCATTGTTAATTCAATCGGTGTGGTTTGACCAACTTCTAGCTTTTCTAATAGTTTTAGATCGGACTTTTTTACCAATTCTTGTAGATTGCCGCCGGAATGAAGGCCGCTTATTCTCTCGAACGCTGGATTGGTTCCAATTATTTGCGCATCCAGCAAGCTTCGGCGTGATAGTCTTGCAATTCCAAGCGGCGCGCCTTTTATCAAAGATGCCAAATTTGCACTGCTAATTGATTGGACTTCGGCAATTTTGGAAATTTCACTTTCTATAATCGGCTTGGCTTCGATTTTTACTAGTTTATCTTTGTTTTCGTTTCGGACCTCGACATCATTGGTCGTGCTGTTTGCGATATATTTGACAATATTATCATTCCCAAGTGGGAAGATTTTGATACTGGACCCATCGTAGGTTTCGTCAAAAAAACTATTTGCTCTAAGCGCTTTGAGGCCGCGAAAAATAGCATCTTTTGGCGCAAACTGGGCGAAAGTTTCCTCAAAGCCAATACCACTTAAATTTTTGCGCCATAAGGCATTTGTGAATTTCACTTGTCCATATTTGTCAAAGATGGCGGCTGGTGAATCAAATGCACCCAATAATTGCACACTATATTTCGTCGATTGAGTTTCTTTATTATGGTTTGAAAATATGCTCATTGATTTGTGCCTTAAATGGGGTGTGCCTATAATAGGCGCTTTTATTACGATGAAATGGTTTGAGTTTGCCGTGATTTGGATTTTGCCGCTACCGACAAGATTGCACCAATAATTTTCGCTACAGCTTGATAATGCTCAGTTGGTATTGGATCATCGATTTCGACATTGCGCCATAAAGCCCGCGCTAAAGGCGGATCTTCGATGATTGGAACATCATTCTCTTTAGCAATTTCGCGGATTTTAAACGCTACAGCGTCAACGCCTTTTGCCAAACAAATTGGCGCCATAGTTTCGCCAGGAATATATTGCAATGCCACTGCAAAGTGGGTCGGGTTTGTGATTACAACTGTGGCATCTGGCACTTTTTGCATCATGCGTTGACGGCCCCTTTGTTGCCGGATTTGGCGCAATTTTGCCGCTACCATAGGATCCCCTTGGGACTGGCGGTGTTCGTCCTTTAATTCCTGCTTCGACATTTTATTGCGATTGAAATATTGCATCCTTTGAATAAAATAATCGGCCACTGCAAATACAGCCAATACTATCAATAGCTTTATCATTAATTCTTTGCATATTTCCATCAATAATGGGCCTATGGCCCTTGTATCTACGCCGGTCATTAATTCTGACTTTTGAACACTGGGCAACAAGACATAATATGTCACAACGCATAACACCGTTAGTTTTATAAGCGTCTTTAGAAACTGCACCAACGCGTCTTTACCGAAAATACGATTGAAGCCTTTGATTGGGTCAATTTTCTCCATTTTGGGAGCGATTTTTTCGGCAGTCAGCATAAAGCCAGTTTGCGCTGTATGTCCTGCGATGGCGGCAAAACTCATAGCGCTAAAAAGCGCAGCTAAGGCAATGCCCATATTTATGCAAATATCGAGTGCGAGTCTTTGTAATGCACCTCCATCCATTGCTATCTCATGGGGTCTTTCAAAGAAAATTCTGCAATAGGCCACCAGCCCAGCCGTCATTTTACTGCCAAAGCCTAGGAATACGATTGTTGCAGCTGCTAGAATTAAAAGTGAAGCTGCATCCGCAGATTTAGGCACATCACCTTTCTTGCGCGCCTCATCAAGTTTTTGTTGAGTTGGGTCAAAGGTTTTTTGGGATTCGTCTTCTTCCATCAAAACCTCTTTGCTAATTTAGCGATTGCGCCGCTTTGGTCATGGCATCTAACCATACCATCATGCTTGCACCAACACTTATCATGAAGATAAAAAGACCGATAAAAACTTGAACTGGCTGCGCAATAAAGAACACTTGAATTGCTGGCGCTGCGCGGTTTACAACACCAAGAGCTATGTTATAAATTATTCCATAGAGCAGGAGTGGAATCGTAATCTGCACAGCAAGATTAAAGGACGAAGTAAAGCCCGTAAGCATCCAATCCATTGTTCCGCCAATTCGTAAATCGCCAATTGGATAGACATTATAGGAATTGATTGCGCCAACAATAAACCAATGATGGAGATTTGCTTGCATCAATAAGACAATCCCAATCATAGAAAGAAATGATGAAAAAATTGCGCCTTGCGATCCTTGCGTTGGATCCATGGTCATTGCAAAAGAAAGCCCAGTTTGAATTCCGACAATGGAGCCTGCAGAGCTAAGGGCGGCAAATAAAATGCGCAAAATGGCACCAATAGCGAGGCCAATTAAGACTTCAAATATTATCAATAAATATAATTGCGAAGTTTCTGTTGGAATTGCTGGAAGTTTTGATGACAATATCGGCGTTATTGCTACCGAAATAAATAGAGCCAATAAAAGGCGCACTCTTGGTGGCACGCTTGTATCGCCTATGCCAGGCGCGATCATTAGAAGCGCGCCAATTCTCGCAAACACTAGGCCAGTTGCAAATAATTGTGCCGGCACTAATTCCATTAGCCTGTTCCACTTTGCGCGACGCGCGCCATGGTTTCAGTCATGAAATCGCCCAAAATCGCGCCCATAAATGGGAAGAATATCAAAAGAGCGGCAAAAATTGCGAGTATCTTTGGCACGAATACCAAAGTCATCTCTTGCACTTGGGTCAATGCCTGAAGGAGGCCAATTATTACACCAATCACCAATCCGACAATCATTACTGGCGCGGACATTGCTATAGTAAGCCAAATTGCACTGCGGGCGATATCTAATGCTTGGGTCGGTTCCATTTAAACGACTTTCTGTGTTTATTTAATCGCATTCTTGCGTCATTAATCTTTTCGTAAAACACGGTTAATTTTGTGTTAGTTTTTTATATCGCTGACAGCATTGAGTGACATAAAAACGCAATGCAGATAAGCTAAGACCTTGGGATAGGCGGGAAAATAAAAGGATAGAGAGCGAGATGGAATCAAATATTTTTAGGAGCGTGCTGAAAGAAAATCTTTCGCGGCGCGGCTTTACTATCGGCGCTTTGCTGGCTCTGCCTATACTTAGTGTTGCCAAGGGGGTTTCGGCATCTACTGTAAGCGGCTTTAAAGCGGTCGAAGAGAATCAAAAAGACATACCGACAGTGCCCGATGATTATGTTTTAGAGCGCCTTATTTCTTGGGGCGATCCACTCTTTGAAGGCGTTGAAGACGCGAAAGTGCAGCGCGGCGCACCATTTGTTTTCACCCGCGCAGAGCAAGAACGGCGCTTTGGCGGCTATAATGATATGATGGCTTTATTTGATTATGAATATTCATATCCTTGGCGCGAAACCACCCAAACCCGAATGATTATGTGCAATAATCATGAGTTTTCGCCACCTTTCATGATGCTTGATGTCAAAACTGAAATTGTTGAAAAAGCTGGCCAACAAATTGAAGTCTTAAAGCTTAAAGAGGAAACTATAGAGGCACTTTACGCATCGCAGGGCGTAAGTGTTGTGGAACTCTCCCATAATCCGCAAAGTGGCGCTT
>CAYTWK010000183.1:0-4540 GCA_964442095.1 uncultured Caulobacteraceae bacterium
ACTAGGTTTTCCACCGGAACAAAACCAACCCCATCAAGGCTGTGAGAAACGCGGCTATCGGTTGAATTATCGCGATTATCACCCATCATAAAATAATGACCGGGCGGAACTTCAAAGACATCAGTATCGTCCAAAGTTCCTCTTTCGAAAAAATCATAAACAATATAGGACTTGCCATTAGGAAGGGTTTCTTTCCATCGTCCGGCATAGAATGTTTCGCCTTCTGAATTAGAAATTGCTTCTGCCGCAAGGCTTTCACGCGGAACGGGCGCACCATTTATTACAATTTGGCCACCAATAACTTGAATTCTATCCCCAGGTAGGCCAATTGCGCGTTTTATATAGTCGGTATGATTGACTGGATGCTTGAAGACAACCACTTCGCCGCGCTCCAATGGTCGGCCAAGTAAACGCTTATTATTGGATGCTTCTTCACGTGCCGGTTTTTTACCAGCAAATCCAAAAGGAACCGAAGCGCGCGAGAACCCATAATCCCATTTAGATACAAATAGATAATCCCCAACAATGAGACCAGGGCGCATTGATTCAGATGGAATGCTAAAGGGCTGAAAAATAAAAACCCTCAAGAATAGTGCAATCAGAAGCGCAAAAACTATAGTTTTTAGAATTTCGCCCAAAGATTCTTCTTCGGCTACTTCGGGTGCCTTGTCTTTTAGTTGCTCATCAATTACTTCGGCTTTCGTCTCATTACTCATATTTAGTGTCACCCGTTTAATTATTGGCCCGCATTTTCGGGAAGTGCCTCTATTATTACAAACGCCATAGCATATGGATAATCATCTGTCATACTTAACAAAACATTAGTTTTATGACCGACTGGAGTTATACGCTCTAGGTTCTGTTTTGCGCCATTATGCAGGATAAGGCTCGGCTTTCCTGACTTATCATTTGCTACTTCTATATCACGCCACGCAACGCCGCGCCGCATACCAGTTCCGATTGCTTTGGAAAAAGCTTCTTTGGCGGCAAATCTTTTTGCAAAAGTCCCTGCCCGCAATAATGGCCGCGCATTGGCTCTTTTAATTTCATTTGGTGAAAAACAGCGATTTTCAAACCTTGAACCAAACCTTTGCAAGGACTTTTCAATACGCGAAATAACGCAAATATCACTACCAATGCCAATAATCATATTGCATTATCCATTAATTGGCGCATTTTATCCATCGCTTGCTTTAGGCCGACAAAAATCGCCTCGCCAATCAAAAAATGCCCAATATTTAGTTCAATTATTTCCTCTATTTTCGCAATAGCCTCAACGCTCTCGTAGGTTATGCCGTGCCCCGCATGAACTTCCATGCCGAGTTCCGCACCTAATTTTGCCGCCGCTTTAATATCTTCATACGCACTATTTGCAACATCGAAATCGCCTATACCAATTGCATCGCAATACTTACCGACATGGATTTCGATTGCCTTTGCGCCTATTCTATGTGCCGCGCGCACCTGTTCTAGATCGCCCTCAATGAAAAGGCTAACCCGCGAGCCGTTTTCTTGAAGCTTCGCAACATAGGGCGTCAAATAGTTTGAGGCTTCAAACGCATTTAACCCACCCTCAGTTGTTTTTTCGGCGCGCTTTTCTGGCACTAAACAAACCGCATGAGGTGCTATTTTCATAGCGATATCAAACATTTCTTGGGTCGCGGCCATTTCAAGGTTTAGGGGTAAGGCAATTCCCCCTGCAATGCGCATCGCATCTTCATCATTAATATGGCGCCTATCTTCACGAAGATGGATTGTAATGCTGTCTGCGCCACATTCCTTTGCCAATAGCGCCGCCCGTAACGTATCCGGGTGGCTGCCACCTCTTGCATTACGAATGGTTGCTACATGGTCAATATTAATGCCAAGCCTTAGCCGCCTTTTCATAATTTAGGCCTTTTGCGACAAGGCGCGTGACCCTGGCTTTATTGCTGGAATATCTTTAAGGTCATCTGGCAATTTATCGGGCGCGAAGCTTTCAATTTCAATTTTGGCCAAAGACAATAAGGGCACACCAATATCCGCCTTGCCGCCAGTTCTATCGATTAAAACCGCCGCGCCTTTAAGATTTATTTTTAGATCTTTTATCGCGTCCAAAGTCTCTTTGATTGAGAGGCCAGTTGAAACAATATCTTCAATAACTATCACATTTGCATTATCGGGAATTCTAAAACCACGGCGCAATTGAAATTCGCCGTTTTCGCGTTCCACGAACATCGCCTTTGCCCCAAGGTGACGCGCGGTCTCATAGCCAGGAATAATCGCCCCAACCGCAGGCGATACAACATAATCGATTTGACCAAATTCAGATTTTATCTTTTTGGCTAAGGCTTTACATAATTTTTCAGTGGCATCTGGATTCATAAAGACAAACGCCTTTTGAAGAAACTGACGGCTATGACGACCCGAGGACAAAATAAAATGGCCGTTCAAAAGTGCGCCGGCCTCTTGGAAGATTTTTAGAACTTTTTGCGTTTTCATGCCACCCCTATAGTTGGCAAAAACAAATTTCGCAAAGGAAAAAACTCAAAATACAGACTTAAAACACAAACCAAAAGACAATTATGTTTCTCTATACTCCGCGCAAAAATACGCTAACCCTAGCCCCTTTGCCTCATAGCATCGACTACTACGGGCAATGAACGCAAAGAAGCCGCAATTTCGTTTAAGTGCTTTGAATCGGCAACTTCTATATCAACCTCGAGGTCGATAAAATCTTCACGCCGATTTGTTGCCTTTAGATTTATAATATTGCCATCAGAATTGGCAATAATTCGCCCTACTTCGGCAAACACGCCTTTAGAATTTTCGCACGAAATCAATAGTCGCCCAATTGCAAGGCCGTGCCGCCTTGCCTCCTCGCTCCAGCTAAGATCAATCCATGCATCGTCATCGGCCTCAAAATCGGCCAAACGCTCGCAATCAATTGTATGAACCTCTATGCCGCGCCCCGCCGAGAGAATCCCAACAATTCTTTCACCTGGCAATGGCGAGCAGCATTCCATAAAATGCACGGCTACACCGGGGGTTAAGGCATCGCCTACAAGAAAATCAAGCGCATGAGTATCATTGATTGCCACCCTTGATTCGCCCAAGGCCTTCTTGCGCAATAGCCCGGGAACAACAGCCTCGGCCAGCATTGTGCCGGTCAAAATTCCTTTGCCGATAGCAATATATAAATCGTCTAAATCAGTGTATTTTAACTTCTCACAGGCATCATTATAGCTAACAGAATTTGGATCTATACCCAATCGCCTTAGGGCGTGGCCCGCCAGCCGCTTGCCAAGGGCGAGAAATTCTTGGCGTTCTGTCTCACGCAAGAGCCGCCTAATACCGGATCGTGCCTTGCCTGTAATTGCAACACTTTCCCAATTTGGCGGGGGCTTTTTAATGTCGGAGCGTAAAACTTCTACTATGTCACCATTATGCAATTGTGTCCGAAGGGGGACATTTACGCCATTAATGCGCGCACCGACTATTGTATCACCAATTTCAGTATGAACTGCATAGGCGAAATCAACAGGTGTTGCACCGGTGGGCAATGCGTGCAAATCGCCTTTAGGGGTAAAAACGAAAACCTGATCGGAAAACATTTCCAATTTGGCATTTTCAAAGAAATCCTCTGGGTCGCCGCCATCTTCAAGAATTGAGAAAATGCCGCGCAATGCCTCCATTGGGTCTTGCGACATATTTGAGCTAGGGTGAAAGCCATAAGTTTGGTTTTTGTATCGCCAATGCGCCGCTACCCCAAATTCGGCTATGCTATCCATGCTCTTTGTTCTAATTTGTATTTCAACTCTTAAGCCATTTGGACCAACAACCGAAGTATGCAAACTGCGGTAACCATTGGGCTTTGGCACAGAAATATAATCCTTAAAGCGCCCCGGAACATAGGGCCATAATTGATGAATAATCGCCAAGGCCGAATAGCAATCTTGATTATTATCCACCAAAATTCGGAATCCATAAATATCGGAAATATCATTGAAAGAAACGGTTTTACGTTCCAATTTGCGCCAAATTGAATAGCTTCGCTTTTCGCGCCCCGCAACCTCGGCATTAATTGAATTATCCCTTAGGACTTCTTCTATCTTTTGTGCAACATCTTCAACTGTTTGCGAAAAACGCTCACGATTTTGGTCCAATTGTTCATTTATAGCTTTGAAAGCATCTGGATATAAATGACTGAAGGCTAAATCTTCTAATTCGGAGGCAATTTTATTGACGCCAATCCTTCGGCCCAATGGCGCATAAATATCGAGAGTTTCCCTTGCGATTCTTTCGCGCTTTGCGGGCGATTTAATGAAATGCAAAGTTCGCATATTGTGAAGTCTATCGGCGAGCTTTACCAATAAGACTCGAATATCCTTCGATAAAGCTAAAACAAACTTCTGGAGGTTTTCGGCCTGCGTCGTGCGCTCTGCGGTAACTTCTAATTGAGTTAGTTTGGTAACACCGCCAACCAATTGGGCCACTTCTTCGCCAAAAATGCGCGCGATTTCTTCATAAGTTGCGTCTGTATCTTCTACCGTATCATGCA
>CAYTWK010000184.1:0-4522 GCA_964442095.1 uncultured Caulobacteraceae bacterium
TTAAAGAAGTTCAAGAAGCCAAGGAAACCAAAGTTGATGATGAATTGGCAAAACAAATTGGCCTTTCAGATTTAGCGGCGCTTTCAGAGGCTGTAAAAACTGACATCGAGCGTCAATTTGCCACTCTTTCACGCCAAAAAGCAAAACGCGCTTTGCTTGATGCATTGGACGGTGCGCATAGCTTTGAATTGCCAGAAAAAATGGTTGAGGCTGAATTTAACCAAATTTGGGCACAAGTTGAAGCTGATAAGAGCGCTGGCAATGAAGATCCAGATGATGCCGGCAAATCTGATGATGAGCTAAAGGCGGAATATCGCACAATCGCCGAGCGCAGGGTTCGTTTGGGCCTAGTATTGGCTGAAATTGGCCGCATTGGTGAAGTGCAAATTACCGATCAAGAAGTTGGCATGGCTTTGCAACGCGAGGCGATGAATTATCCCGGCCAAGAGCAACAAGTCTATGAATTCTTCCAAAAAAATCCACAAATGATGGCGCAATTGCGAGCGCCTCTTTATGAAGAAAAAGTGGTTGATTATATCCTAGCGAATGCAAAAGTGACCGATGTTAAGGTTTCTAAAGAAGAACTTCAGGCGGATGATGATGAGGCTGCACCTTCTGCGAAAAAGCCTGCTGCAAAGAAAGCAAAGTCTGCAAAAGCTGACAAAGCGGATGCAACCGAAGCGGCTCCTAAAGCAAAAAAACCTGCGGCAAAGCCAAAGAAAGCTGATAAAGAGGCCTAGTCCAAAAGATTTTATAGTTAAATCATTAATAGGGGCCATGGCATTGTGCTTTGGCCCTTTTGTTATTTTGCTTGAAATACAAACAATATGCAGTTTTAAGCATCAAAATTAACGCTTTTGATGTCTATATTGTATAAAAGAGATTCTAAAGCGAACCAAGGCGTGCAATATTGCGTATCTATGAATGCAATTGCAGATAAATTATTGATTTCGCTATTGAATGGTTATGAAAGAATGGAAATTATGAATCTTATCCCTACTGTAATTGAACAAAGCTCAAGAGGCGAACGCGCTTTTGATATTTATTCGCGCCTATTGCGTGATAGGATTGTCTTTGTTTACGGGCCAGTTGAAGATCATATGGCGGCTGCGGTTTGTGCGCAATTATTGTTTTTGGAATCGGAAAATCCAAAAAAAGAAATTTCCATGTATATTAATAGCCCGGGCGGTGTGGTTACTGCGGGTCTCGCGATTTATGATACCATGCAATATATTCGCTCGCCAATCGCGACTTTGGTGATGGGGCAGGCTTGCTCTATGGGTTCATTATTGCTCGCGGCGGGTCAAAAAGATTTGCGCGGCGCAACTCCGAACGCTAGCATTATGGTGCATCAGCCATCGGGCGGCTATAGAGGGCCTGCATCTGACATTGAGCGCCACGCTGAGGATATGCTCAAGACGAAAAAGCGCTTGAATGATATTTATGTGAAGCATACGGGGCAACCCTATGAAATAATTGAAAAAACTCTCGATAGAGATCATTTTATGACCGCGCTAGAGGCCAAGGATTTTGGCATTATCGATAATGTTTATGAAACCCGTGAAGTTCCAGAATTAGAAAAGTAATAGATTGTGAAATTTCAATAACGAATATTTGACAATTTAGCTGTATGTAATAAAACTAGCTATGCAAGCCGCAATGCGGTGGAGAGAAAAAATGACAAAAGCCGCAAGTGGTGACGGTAAATCAACTTTATACTGTAGTTTCTGCGGTAAGAGTCAGCATGAAGTTCGCAAACTTATTGCTGGCCCTACTGTCTTTATTTGCGACGAATGTGTCGAACTTTGCATGGATATTATCCGCGAAGAAAATAAAACCCAGTTTGTAAAATCTAAAGAGGGCGTTCCAACACCTCTAGAGATTAAAAATGTACTTGATGATTATGTGATTGGCCAAACCAAGGCCAAGCGTGTTCTCTCGGTTGCGGTTCATAATCATTATAAACGTCTTGCCCATGCCGGCAAAAATAATGATATTGAATTGGCGAAATCCAATATTTTGCTTATAGGCCCAACTGGTTGCGGTAAAACTCTTTTGGCGCAGACTTTGGCGCGAATTATCGATGTCCCTTTCACTATGGCTGATGCGACCACCCTCACTGAGGCTGGCTATGTTGGTGAAGATGTTGAAAATATCATTTTGAAATTGCTTCAAGCCTCGGATTATAACGTTGAGCGGGCACAGCGCGGTATCGTCTATATTGACGAAATTGACAAAATCAGCCGAAAATCTGATAACCCGAGCATTACGCGCGACGTATCGGGTGAAGGTGTTCAGCAAGCATTATTGAAACTAATGGAAGGCACTGTTGCATCGGTCCCGCCGCAAGGTGGCCGCAAACATCCGCAGCAAGAATTCCTGCAAGTTGATACAACTAATATACTTTTCATCGCTGGTGGTGCATTCCCTGGCCTTGATACGATAATTTCGCGCCGTGGCACTGGCGCTGGTATTGGTTTTGGTGCAAATGTGCGCTCTCCAGATGACCGCAGAACTGGAGATGTTCTCAAAGATCTAGAGCCAGAGGATTTGTTGAAATTCGGCCTTATTCCTGAATTTGTAGGCCGCATGCCGGTTTTCGCAACTCTTGAGGATTTGGACGAAGATGCATTGATAACAATCCTTACAGAGCCAAAAAATGCGCTGGTGAAGCAATATCAACGCTTGTTCGAGATGGAAGACGCCAAGCTTACCTTTACTGATGATGCTCTGAAAGCGGTTGCAACCAAAGCAATTGCCCGTAAGACTGGTGCTCGCGGTTTGCGCTCAATTCTAGAAGGCATTTTGCTTGATACAATGTTTGAATTGCCAACCTATGAAGGCGTTGAAGAAGTTGTGGTAAATGCCGAAGTTATTGAAGGCCGCGCACAGCCGCTTTTGATTTATGCAGAGCGCGCTACTGAAAAGGCTGGCTCTAAAGCGAGCTAATATTGGATATTCCATTGCCAATAGCGGTAGATTGCTCTTGAAATTCAGGGGCAATACGCCCATCTTTTAATCATTGGGCGCGAATTGAAATATTCCAAACGCCGCTAAATCATTAAAACAAAGAGAAAAAATGTCTGAAACAAAGAATATCCCGCTTTTACCCCTTCGCGATTCCGTTGTCTTCCCGCACATGGTATCGCCGCTTTTTGTCGGTCGCGATAAATCGGTCCGCGCTTTAGAGGCGGCTATGAACGGTGATAAAAGCATTATTTTGGTAACCCAAAAAGATGCGCAAACCGAAAATCCTACAAAGGATCAAGTTTATCGCACCGGCACTTTAGCGACCGTATTGCAATTATTGAAACTACCAGATGGAACAGTCCGTGTTCTTGTCGAAGGCCATTCGAGAGTTTCTATAAAGAGCTTTGTTAATGATGCAGACGGATTTGCAGCCTCCATTGAGCATATTGATGATGATTTTGGCGATGAATTGGAAACTAAGGCACTTGCAAAGGCCGCCCAAGAACAATTTGACAATTATGCAAAGTTAAATCGTAAAGTCCCGCGCGAAATTATTGAAGGTCTTGAGAAGAATGAAGACCCCAGCGCAATTGCTGATATTATTGCTGGCAATTTAGGTGCGAAAATTGGCGAAAAGCAAGAAATGCTAGAGGCTTGGAGCGTTCCAGAACGTCTAGAGAAAATTCTTGCCTATATGGAAGGCGAAATTGGTGCGCTACAGGTTGAGCGCAAGGTTCGCTCGCGCGTTAAGCGGCAAATGGAAAAAAGCCAGCGCGAATATTATCTTAATGAGCAAATGAAAGCTATTCAGCGCGAATTAGGCGATGGCGGCGATGGCGAGCGCGACGAGATGAGCGAGCTCGAGCATAAAATCAAAACCGCGCGCCTAACCAAAGAAGCGCGGACAAAAGCCAATGCCGAATTCAAAAAATTAAAGCAAATGTCGCCGATGAGCGCGGAATCAACTGTGGTTCGCAATTATCTAGATTGGATTATTGCTTTGCCGTGGGGCAAGTATAAAAAAACTAAATCCGATATTGATTATGCGCAAAAAATCCTCGACGAGGATCATTATGGCCTTGAAAAGGTTAAAGAGCGAATATTGGAATATCTAGCGGTTCAAGGGCGCGTAAAGAAAATCCGTGGGCCAATCTTGTGCCTTGTTGGCCCGCCTGGTGTTGGTAAAACCTCATTGGGCAAATCAATCGCCAAAGCGACGGGGCGTGACTTTGTTCGTGTTGCATTGGGCGGCGTTCGAGATGAAGCCGAAATTCGCGGCCATAGACGTACCTATATTGGTTCTATGCCGGGGCGTATTTTGCAATCAATGAAGAAAGCAAAAAGCGGCAATCCTTTATTTTTGCTCGATGAAATTGATAAAATGGGCAATGATTTTCGTGGCGATCCTGCGTCTGCGCTTCTTGAGGTTTTGGATCCGGAGCAAAACAATACTTTCAATGACCATTATTTAGAGGTTGATTATGACCTCTCTGATGTAATGTTTGTTACCACGGCAAATTCTTTGAATATACACCAAGCTTTATTGGATAGA
>CAYTWK010000185.1:0-4469 GCA_964442095.1 uncultured Caulobacteraceae bacterium
GATCCTCCGATGATATTATTGCTTCAACCAAACAAGTGGACGGCAAAAATGGCAAGGCCGTCGCGCTTGATTATGACTTTAATAATCGCGCCGGATATGCGGTTTTGCACCGTCAATTACCTCTCGAATTTCCGGAGGATTACGAATTTTCATTCTATATTCGCGGCAAAGGATTGAAAAATAATCTTGAAATCAAATTTGTAGATCAAAGCGGCGATAATGTTTGGTGGTATCAGTTAAAGGATTTCACCCCGAGCAATGATTGGCAATTCGTGCGCTTTAAAAAGCGGCACATTAGTTTGGCTTGGGGGCCGACTACCGACAAAGTTTTACGCAAAACCGTAAGAATGGAATTCGTATTGGCTGCGATTAATGGCGGCAAAGGCCGGATTGAAATTGATGATCTGAAATTCACGCCAATTCCCGTGCCGGTCGGGCCAAGTCCAGAGCCAAAATATTCGGCTTCAAGTGCGAATATTGAGGCCGCGTTTGACAATAATCGGCAAACTCTTTGGCAGCCAATGGACAAACGCCCGAGCTTACATATTGACTATGGAATAAGGCGCGAATTTGGCGGCATAAGTCTTTATTGGGGGCCAAATACGTCACCTATAAGCTATGAAATTAGTGCATCAAATGATGGCCTAGTTTGGGAAAATCTCGCCAAGGTCGAAAATTCTGACGGCGGCTATGATGCAATTCAATTGCGCGAAAGTGATTATCGCCATATAAAATTGGTGACTAATCCATTGCCCAATCAAAGGCCAAGCCTTGCTGAGTTTCGCCTCGAACCATTGTCTTTTGGCGCGGATAAAAATGCATTTCTAACCCAAGTTGCCAAAGAATACCCGCGTGGCTATTTTCCGCGCTCATTTAGTGGCGAGCAAGTCTATTGGACTTTGCTTGGGGTCAATGGCGGCGGCGATGGCGCATTGATTGGCGAAGATGGTAATATTGAAATTGGTCGTTGGGGCTATTCTATCGAGCCTTTCGTAATTGAAAATGGCAAGCTTTCGACTTGGGCTGATGTGCGCCAAAGCCATAGCCTTAAAGATAAATATTTACCTATCCCAAGCGCTAATTGGCACTCTAATAATTGGGATTTGAATGTTACAGCAACCGCAATTGGTAATCGGGCAAATTCGCAATTGGTTGGTGATTATGTAATCCGCAATAAAACATCGCGGCCTTTGCGCCTAAAACTCGCTTTGATGGTGCGGCCAATGCAGGTTAATCCGCAAACGCAATTCCTTAGCACGCAAGGCGGCTATACACCGATTAATAAGATTGTAACTTCGCAAGATGGCATGTCAATTAATGAAAAGCCGCTTCGGCTTATGATGCGCGCAAATTCCGCCGCCGCGGCGACATTTGATAATGGCCATCTAGTTGAAAAATTGGTGCAGAATAAATTGCCATCCACAAAAGAGGCAAAGGATGCAAACGGCCTTGCTAGTGGGATCGTGGTTTTTGAAATCAATCTTGCGCCGCGCCAAAGCCGGACAATTTCTTTGATTGCCCCACTTAGCGGTGAAATGCCGAAAATGGGTGCAAATCCATTAAGCTGGGCACAGGCAAAAAAGGCGGAGGCCGTCAATTATTGGCGCACGGAGCTTTCAAAGGTTGAAATCCGCGCAAATGGAAATGGCCAAGAAGTTGCTAATGCAATCAAGACTTCGCTTGCGAATATATTGATTATGCGCGATGGGCCAAACCTTCGTCCGGGCGCACGCTCTTATGCGCGCTCTTGGATTAGAGACGGCGCAATGATTTCCGAAGGGCTTTTGCGCCTTGGTCAAGACGATGCAGCCAAAGAATATTTGAAATGGTATGCGCCATACCAATTTGATAATGGCAAAATCCCGTGCTGTGTTGATTTTAGGGGCGCAGATCCCGTGGCCGAAAATGATAGCCAAGGCGAGTTTATCTATTTGGCCGCCGAGATTCTAGATTATACCAAAGATAGAGAACTAATCCGTTCGGTATGGCCACGGGCGAAACGCGCCGCAGCTTATATGAATTGGCAAAGAATGTCAGAGCGCACGGAGAAAAATCAAACCCCAGAGCGTGCGCATTTATATGGCCTATTGCCGCCATCAATTTCCCATGAAGGCTATTCCGCAAAACCCGCATATTCGCATTGGGATAATTTTTGGGGCCTAAGGGGGTATTATGATGCAACCTATCTTGCGCGCCAATTCGGTAGCCCGAATGATGCAATAAACCTAGATCTGCAACGCCGTGAATTTGAAGCCGATATTCTAGCGTCGTTGGAAAAAATGCCTGCAAAATATGGAATTGATTATATTCCAGGGGCGGCGGACTTGGGTGATTTTGATGCAACCTCTACCACAATTGCTCTATCGCCCGGAAATTTTGACAATATCCTGCCAGCCGACAAATTGGAGGCGACATTCAATAGATATTGGACAAATTTCCTAAAGCGCCGCGATATTGACAAGACTTGGAAGGATTATACGCCCTATGAATGGCGCGTTGTTGGCGCATTTTCGCGCCTTGGTCAAAGAGATAGAGCGGTTCAGGCACTCGAATTCTTTATGAATGATAGAGCAGTCAAAGAATGGAATGCGTGGGGCGAAGTAGTTGCAAGAGAACGGCGCAAGCCATTTTACCTTGGCGATTTGCCACATGGCTGGGTTGCGAGTGATTTCATTCGCTCAAGCCTTGATATGTTTGCCTATGAAAAAGAGGGGCAGATCATTCTTGGTGCCGGAATTGATAAGAAATGGCTAGAAGGGGCTGGAATAAGCATAAAAAATCTTCGCACCACCAAAGGGCGATTAAATATTCAAATGCGCTATAATCAAGGTGCTTTGGAGGTTAATCTATCTGGTCCGGCTTCTGCAGTTTTGAAGGCCGCTATACCCGAAGATTTAGCGCCAAATGGCCAAATAAAAGGCAATATTCCTAACCTGGTGAAGCGCGCTGGTTTTTACACAAATACCGAAGCCGGCGCTTCTCAAAATAAAGAGCAAAAATAATGGCAAACCTTCAATTAAAACAGATCCAAAAATCATTCGGCGAAACCCACGTCCTAAAATCAATTGATTTGGATATTGCTGATGGCGAATTTGTGGTTTTCGTTGGGCCCTCGGGTTGCGGTAAATCGACTTTGTTGCGAATTATTGCTGGCTTAGAAACACCGACTTCGGGTGAGATTTTCATTGAAGGTGTAAAGGTAAATGATAAAGAGCCATTAGAGCGCGGAATTGCAATGGTTTTCCAATCCTACGCGCTTTATCCGCATATGTCGGTTTATGAAAATATGGCGTTTGGCCTAAAGCTCGCGAAAGCTGACAAGGCTGAAATTGATAAAATGGTAAATGCCGCCGCAAAAACCCTAAACATAGAGCATTTACTTGTCCGAAAACCCAAAGAACTTTCGGGTGGACAGCGCCAAAGGGTTGCAATCGGCCGCGCTATCGTGCGCAAACCCAAAGTGTTTTTATTCGATGAACCTTTATCAAACCTTGATGCGGCACTGCGCGTAAAAATGCGCTATGAATTTGCACGGCTTCGCGAAAACCTAAAAACTACAATGATTTATGTCACCCATGATCAGGTCGAAGCCATGACTTTAGCTGATAGGATTGTGGTGCTTGATGGCGGCAATATTGCCCAATGCGGCACACCCATGGAGCTTTATGATTTCCCGAATAATCTATTTGTTGCGGGCTTTATGGGTTCGCCAAAAATGAATTTCCTGCGCGGAAATATTCACAAAACCGCACTTAAGAAATTAGAGGTGAAGCTTGAAAACGGCCACACCTTAAGCGCAAATGTAGCTGCGCAAGAAGCCAAAGAAGGCGATGCTATAACGCTTGGGATACGGCCCGAAAATATTATTGTTAATGGCGCAAATGATAAATCTTCGATGCGTGGAAAAGTATTATTCGTTGAAAAACTTGGCGGCCTTTTGACCGCGCATATCGGCATAGATAAATTCGATAGTAATGAGCCAATAATAGTTCAATTGCCGCATGATTTTTCAATAAAAATGGGCGATGAAATCAGCCTAGAATTGCCTTCAAATCATTGCCATGTCTTTGATGAAAATGGCAAAGCCTTTGAGCGAACCTAATTAAAGGCTACGCGCACTAAAAGTATCGCACTGGCGAATATCGCCGCTGCGCATTCCAATATTGAACCAACGAACGCGCTGTTCAGAAGTGCCATGGGTGAAACTATCAGGAACGGCATAGCCTTGCGCACGCTTTTGCAATCTATCATCACCAACCGCAGATGCTGCGCCCATTGCTTCTTCGATATCGCCAGCCTCTAAAGCGCCAGTTTGAGCAACCGCATTTTTGGCCCAAGTCCCTGCATAACAATCTGCTTGTAATTCTAGGCGCACAGCAACAGAATCGGCGCCTCTATCACCGCCGCGCGCCATTGCTTTATGCGCCTTTGGTAAAGTTCCGACGAGGTTTTGGACATGGTGTGCTACT
>CAYTWK010000186.1:0-4465 GCA_964442095.1 uncultured Caulobacteraceae bacterium
ACCGGCATCGGCCTGGCGATGGTGGCGGCGGTGAAGGGCTACAAGCTCGTGCTGGGCAAAAAGTCTTACAACTTTTTGGCGCTCATCGCATGGGGAAGGAGAAGCCCCCTTCGCCTTCACTTCGTTCAGGCACTTCCCCCTAAAGGGGGAAGAGAAGCAACTTTTTGGCGCTCATCGCAGGGCGAAGGAGAGGGAAAGAGAGGGAAGGAGAGGCGCGCCATAAAAATATAGGGGTTTCGCATTATTCCTTCTTGACGTTTTCGCGCGCTTGTTTAATCTGTTTTTCAAAGAAAAAAGCCCTTCTGCCACGAAGCGGTAGGGCAAATAAAAACGCCCTCAAGTAGCGAAGCGGTAGGGCAAATAAAGATGGGGAAATGTTTATGCTCGGATTAATGCAGAATTGGCCACTGACGACGGATAAAATTATCGATCATGCCGCAATAAATCATACCAATCGTGAAGTTGTTACGCGGTCCGTAGAGGGGCCAATTGTGCGCACCACTTATGCCAAAATCCGTGCGCGCGCAAAGCGGGTTTCAAACTGGCTAAAGAGCCAAGGTATCGGAATGGGCGATAGGGTGGCATCGTTGGCGTGGAATTCTGGGCATCATATGGAAAGCTGGTATGGTGCAATGGGGATTGGTGCGGTTTTGCACACCCTTAATCCACGGTTATTTCCGCAACAATTGGTTTATATTATTAACCACGCCGAAGACAAAATTATCTTTACCGATCTGACCTTTATCCCACTCCTAGAGGCGATTGCCGAGCATATTCCGGTCACCAAGGCGTTTGTGGTGTTTACCGACGGCGCGAATATGCCGGCCACAAAGCTACCGAATTGCTATGCCTATGAGGATATATTATCCGGCCAATCCGAGGAGTGTGAATGGGGCGGCTTTGATGAGAATACGGCGTGCGGGCTTTGCTATACTTCGGGCACGACTGGCAATCCAAAGGGCGTTTTATATTCGCACCGCACCAATGTTTTGCACACCCTTTTGACAATGCAGGCCGATGTTATGGGCCTTACTGCGGCGGATACTATTTTGCCGGTTGTTCCTATGTTTCATGCCAATGCATGGGGGATTGCGTTTAGCGGGCCGGCATCTGGCGCGAAAATCGTAATGCCTGGCGCGAAAATGGACGGCGCGTCTATCTATGAGCTACTTGAGACGGAGCGCGTGACGTTTAGCGCGGCAGTGCCGACAGTTTGGCTAATGCTATTGCAATATCTTGATAGCACTAATCAGAAACTATCAACCCTTAAACAGGTGGTGATTGGCGGGGCGGCTTTGCCTGAATATATCCTTCGCTCCTTTGAGGATAAATATGGGGTCGGTATTCGCCATGCATGGGGCATGACCGAAACTTCGCCGCTTGGGACGCTTGGCACACCGGGGCCAGAGGCGGCGGATTATTCGCGCGATGAGATTTTCGCACTCAAACTAAAGCAGGGCCGTGCGCCATTTGGCGTGGAGCTAAAGATTAAACGCGACGGCAAAGATGCACCAAGAGACGGCAAGACTTTCGGCAATCTGATGGTGCGCGGCGCGGCAATCGCCGGCGGCTATTTCAAGGGTGAGGGCGGCGATATCCTCGATGAAGAGGGCTATTTTGACACTGGCGATGTCGCAACTATTGATGAATATGGCTATATGCAAATCACCGATAGAGCCAAAGACGTGGTTAAGTCTGGCGGTGAATGGATTTCAACAATTGATATTGAAAATATCGCGGTCGGCCATGAATGTGTGGCGTGTGCAGCGGTTATTGGGATTTATCATCCAAAGTGGGACGAAAGACCGCTTTTGATTATCGAAAAGAAAGCTGGCAAAGAAACTACGCGCGAAGAAATGCTGGCTTTCCTTGAGGGCAAAATCGCAAAATGGTGGATGCCTGATGATGTTCAATTCGTTGAAAGCATTCCATTGGGTGCGACGGGCAAGATAAATAAACTTGCCTTGCGCGAGACTTTCAAAGACTATAAGTTCGGTTAATCCATAATTGGGTAATCCATAGGAGATACAAATGGCGCAAGAAACCGATAAAACCGAAACTGCTAATTTGGGCGCAGAGGCCTCTATTGCGCCGCCAAAAGTGGAAAAGTCCAAAATGGCAAAAAGGCGTGACCTTGTATTGGGAATTGCTGTCTTTATGGCGATTTTGGTTCCGGTATGGTTTGCAGTTGCGGCACTTGGGACTAAATTTGGCTTGCTTGATTGGAAATTCGCGCTTGGGGTTATGATACGCAAAATCGCGCCGGCTTTGATTTTTATAACGCTTGGTTTGGGCGTGGTTGGCGCTGTATTGATGTTAATTGCGAGGCCATTTGCGGGCTGGAAGCGGGCATTAGTGGCGCTCTTGATACCTGGTCTTGCATTTGCGCAATTGGCGAATGTGCGCAAAAGCGCGGCAGCCATTCCGCCAATTCATGATATTTCCACCGATCCTTTGAACCCATTGCAATTTAGCGCGGCAACCCTAGAGGCACGCACAAAACAGGGCGAAACTAATCCTATAGTGGCGCCGACCCAAAAAATGATACCGGCGGATCCTACGGGCAAATCTAAATTCGCAGGTCTTTCGGTGGCTGATGCCCAAAAACGCGCCTATCCCAATATCGCGCCATTAATCATTAGCGGAAAGAGCATTGCCGAAGTTGGCGAGGCGGTTAAAGCAAGTGCACGGCAAATGGGATGGAAAACCACTACTGCATCCGAAGTGAATTTGGGCACTAATTCCTATGTAAGCCTTGAAGCAACCGCGACAACCTTCTGGTTTGGCTTCAATGATGATGTGGCCATTTCGGTTCGACCCAATGGCAATGCGGTGCGGGTTGATGTTCGCTCTATTAGCCGCGTTGGGGTTTCCGATTTGGGCGCAAATGCTAAACGAATTGATACTTTCTTAAAGGCGGTTCGCGCAAAAACTGATTAACAAATCCTTGTTTCCCTTACGTCAATTGCAAGAATTCGTTTGAAATTGGCTTAATTGGTTTGTGATAATTTGCGCCAATGAGCGTGCGAAATCACAAATTTAAATATATGACCAATAAGGTTGTGCTAGATCCGCCCTTCAAAGCGCGGTGGCGAAAACCAATTGTGCCTGATCCTGATGAACCACCGATTTCAAAAACTACTTTGGCGGTTTATTTCGGAACTATAATGCTCTTTGCCTATATAATCGGTATTCAAAAGCCGGGAACTATTCAGGCGAAAATTATCGAACTAAAGCAATTTTTTGCTCAACCACATATAATTGCGCGCCCGCGTGCACCACAAATTGGCGATAAATGGAAAAGCTGCGAGGCGGCGCGCAAGGCCGGAACCGCACCGATTTATGCCCATGAACCCGGTTATAAAAAGAGCCTTGATAAAGACTTGAACGGCATAGCCTGTGAGCCATATTTTGGGAATTAAATTAAACCAAAATCGCTATTCAGATTTGGTTCGCCAATACACTTGGCTTGGCTGATTTTCACCAATCGGATTAAATGCGCCAATAGTGAAAGGCTCGCAGCGGGCCAAAGGCGCTTATCGACATTTGCATATAAAATCGGAACCATATCAGATATTTTCGTGATGCCATTCTTTAGGCAATCCAAAACTTGGGCTTCGCGTTCCAGCCTATGCGCCTTATAGGCCGCAATAAATGGCGTGGGGTCGGTTATTGGCGCGCCATGTGTGGGATAGAGCGTGGAAAAATTCAACGCCGCCACTTTATCAAGGCTTTCAAGATAGTCAGACATATCGCCATCGGGCGGTATAATTACCGAAGTGCTCCAGCCCATTATATGATCGCCGCTAAAAAGAGCATTTTCGTCCAAAAGTGCAAAGCAGATATGGCAATTAATATGCCCTGGTGTGGTTATGGCCTTTAGAGTGAAACCCGAAAGCGCAAATTCGTCGCCGTCTTTAATTTCAATATCGGGCGCAAAACCAATATCATCGCCTTCTTCAACTTGCGTGCCGATTTGCTTATGGTTTTTGTTTTCGGGTATCCCATAGATTTTTGCGCCAGTTTTTGCCGATAATTTGCGCGAAAGTGGACTATGATCACTATGGGGGTGGGTCACGAAAATATGGCTAATGGTTTCGCCTTTGGTGGCCGATAAAATGGCCGCAAGGTGGGCTTGGTCATCGGGGCCGGGGTCGATTACCGCAACATTTCCATTGCCGATAATATAGGTTCCAGTGCCAAAATAGGTAAAAGGCCCAGGATTATTACAAACCACGCGCCGAACCAATGGCGAAACCACGGACGGCACGCTATATTCAAAATCTAGGGTCTTGATGAATGGTATGGACATTTAGCGCGCAGCTTATATCAAAAGCGCGAATATTAAAAGCGCACATTATAAAAGTGCGCAAAGCAAAGACCTATGTCCTTAGGCCGAAACTGCCTCTTGCCGGTGCGCCAAAACTTGTAGAGCTTGAAAAGGCATTTGGTCTATAAATCTGCT
>CAYTWK010000187.1:0-4455 GCA_964442095.1 uncultured Caulobacteraceae bacterium
GTTGCGGCCGCGAATGATGCGCCGCTTTTGAACAATATTGAAGTCTATAAAAATAGCCTTTCATTAATCGAGCGTTTGCATCGTCAATTGCTTGATGTGGTAAAGGACGATCTTGATAGAACTGGTCATGAAGCTTTGACGCCAGTCCAAGCTTTATTGGTTTATAATATCGGCGAAGAAGAATGGTCTGCGGGTGAATTACGCTCGCGCGGTTGCTATTTGGGCTCTAATGTTTCGTATAATTTGAAAAAATTACACGAGCTTGGATATGTTGAAAGCAAAAAGTCCGCATATGACAAGCGCCAAATAAAGCTTCGTTTGACCGAAGATGGCCGTGCAGTTCGTGATCAGCTTGATGGCATGTTTAATCGTCATGCGGCGATTGTAAAGCCAGTTGGTGGGGTTGAAACTAAATCCTTAGAAGACGCAGCAACAACTCTCTCGCGCTTGGAGCGCTTTTGGGCGGATCAAATTAGATTTGGTATGTAAAGCCAGACAAAAAGCAAAAATTTCATAGAAAAAAGGCCGCGTATCAATGTGATGCGCGGCTTTTTTGCTAACTGCGACAATCTGCGCACTATATATGGTAAAAACTAATCTGCTATATTAAAAGACGTGTATATTAGCTTGGCGAATTTCGCCGCATGGGGTGGGTTTTCAATATGAATTATAAAAGCGCTTTTGAAAGGCCACTAGAAGAGATAAAGAAAGAAGGCCGCTATCGGGTCTTCGCGGATTTACGTCGCTATTGTGGCGATTTCCCGCGTGCGCGCTTTCAAACCCAAACTGGCGAAGAAAAAGACGTAATTATTTGGTGCTCAAATGATTATCTTGGCCAAGGGCAAAACCCCGAAGTGCTAGAATCCATGAAAAATTGCCTTGATGATGTCGGCGCTGGGGCAGGGGGCACTCGAAATATTTCTGGAACCACAAATTATCATAATCTTCTGGAAGCCGAACTTGCGGATTTGCACGAAAAAGAGGCCGCTCTATTGTTCACTTCTGGTTATGTCGCAAATGATGCTGCGCTTGCAACAATAGCGCGAATTCTTCCTGGTTGTATTATTTTCTCGGATGAATCAAATCATGCCTCTATGATTGAGGGTGTGCGCCGCTCTGGCTGTGAAAAGCGAATTTTCAAACATAATGATGTTGTGCATTTGCGCCAACTTCTAGAGGCGGCGCCAGTTGATGCACCAAAGTTGATTGCGTTTGAAAGCGTTTATTCGATGGACGGCGATATTTCGCCAATAAAAGAAATTATTGAACTCGCCGAGGAGTTTAACGCTCTAACCTATCTTGATGAGGTCCATGCCGTTGGGCTTTATGGTGAAAGAGGCGCAGGTGTTGCGCAACGTGAAGGCCTAATGGCTAGGATTGATATTATCGAGGGGACATTGGGTAAAGCTTTTGGCATTATGGGTGGCTATATTTCAGCTTCTAAGCTAATTATTGATGCTATACGTTCAATTGCGCCAGGCTTTATTTTTACAACTTCTTTGGCCCCAGTATTGGTGGCTGGCGCAATAAAAAGCATTCAGATACTAAAGAGTGAAACTGGCCGCGAGCTTCGCAAAAAGCACCAAGCACAAGCTCAATATCTAAAAACAGGTTTTCGCAATGCTGGGCTGCCAGTTATGGAAACTTCGACAAGTCATATTGTGCCAGTTTTTGTTGGTGATGCCGCAAAATGCAAGGAATTATCTGATGTTCTGCTAAATGAATTTGGTATTTATGTGCAGCCGATTAATTTTCCTACTGTGCCGCGCGGCACTGAAAGATTGCGCTTTACCCCAAGCCCATTGCACACAAATGAATTATGCGATGATGTCGTAAAATGCGTCCTTGAGGTGTATAAGCGCCTTGATTTAGAAATTGCGGCATAAATTAAAGAATCACAATATCGGGAATTATGCCCGAAAATCAAATAATCTTTGAATTTAGAACAATTGGCGCATCAACGCAGGTGCGCGCTATTGACGAAGCGAGTGGCCTCGAAGTTGCAGTAACGGTTCCAAGTTCTGCAAGTAAAAATCAAATGATTCAAGTTGCAAAGAATAAATTACTTTATATAATGAATAAAAATTCAAACTGAATTGCAGTTTTATTTGCTAAATACTTCGGACGCCACGTCCAAGACCGATCTTTTTAGCAAATTCAGAACGCTTAATTGCGTAATTAGGCGCAACCATTGGATAATCGGGCGGCAATTTCCATTTTTTGCGATATTCATCCGGTGATAGTCCGAAATTTGATCTTAAATAGCGCTTGAGCATTTTTAGCTTTTTCCCATCTTCGAGGCAGATTATGAAATCATCCTTGATTGATTCTTCAATTCCAATTGCTGGCAACTGATTCTCTTGGGTAACCGACGACGGATTCTTGATTAGATTGGAAACAATGCAATGAACACTATTAATTAGTTCTGGTAGCTCGGAGATAGCTATTTTATTGCCATAAACATAGGCTTCGACGACCCTTATAGTCATTTCCAATGGATTATAATCACTCAATACCTTAGTTTCCGACATTGTATCCCCCGAATGTTGTCGCGAATTGCCAAATAGGCTTAAATTCATAAATGTTACTCTTGGGTTTGCTTAGTAAATCTCCCAGGCAAATGCAAACTAAAATGCAAACTTAAAAGCACTGACATTGGTGTATTTATTCTTATACTCTCTAGTAATTCAAATATAAAAAAGGTTTTCGTATGCTTCAGCTCAATTATTACATTTTCGTAAGAGAAATTGCGGCTGCAATTAAAGCAGCTTTTGCATTAGTTTGTTTTGCAAAATAATACTTGCCTAGTTAAAGAGTGAAAATTGAGATATCTAAAAAAAATTCTCTCAGTTTTTATTAAAATAATAGCAATTTCACGAGCGCCATCTAAATGTCACATTCAAATTACTTAGAATCATTTTTCAACTCTAATCTCGCAAATAGCGATAGCTTGATCCATGATGCAATTGGCAAGGAATTAGTCCGCCAGCAAGAAGGAATTGAGCTTATTGCTTCGGAAAACATAGTTTCACGTGCTGTCCTAGAAGCGCAGGGTTCTGTGCTGACAAATAAATATGCCGAAGGATATCCCGCAAAGCGCTATTATGGTGGCTGCGAATATGTTGATATTGTTGAAGATGTCGCGCGCGACCGCGCCAAGGAATTGTTCAATTGCTCCTATGTAAATGTGCAGCCACATTCAGGCGCACAGGCAAATCAGGCGGTTTTCTTCGCTTTAATGCAACCGAGTGATACTTTTATGGGTCTTGATTTAGCTGCAGGTGGACATCTTACCCATGGCGCGAAAGCGAACCAATCGGGAAAATGGTTCAAGCCAGTTCCATATACTGTGCGTTCAGAAGATCACAGAATCGATTATGATAATTTGCGCAAAATCGCCCATGAAGCAAATCCAAAGCTAATTATTGCTGGTGGTTCGGCCTATCCGCGTGAAATTGATTTTGCAAAATTCCGCGAAATCGCAGACGAAGTAGGTGCGTATTTAATGGTTGATATGGCGCATTTCGCAGGGCTTGTTGCTGGCAAAGTTCATTCAAATCCGCTCGATTTTGCGCATGTTGTTACTACCACTACCCATAAGACTTTGCGTGGCCCACGCGGTGGCATGATTTTGTCAAACTCTGAGGAATTGGGAAAGAAGTTCAATTCATCTGTTTTCCCTGGCCTTCAAGGTGGCCCATTAATGCATGTAATCGCGGCAAAGGCGGTTGCATTCGGTGAAGCTTTAAGGCCAGAGTTTAAAGAATATGCCAAAAGTGTCAAAGCAAATGCCGCAATATTGGCGCAAACCATTAAAGACGGCGGCTATGATATAGTATCTGGCGGCACTGATACTCATTTAGTCTTGGTTGATCTAAGACCTAAGGGCTTAACTGGCAAAGATGCCGAGGAAATTCTTGGTCGGGTTGGCCTTACTTGCAATAAAAATGGTGTTCCCTTTGATAGTGCGCCGCCAACTGTAACCTCTGGAATACGCCTTGGTTCGCCTGCTGCAACTACTCGCGGTCTTGGTGTTAATGAATTCAAATGGATTGGTGAAAAAATTGTGCAAACTCTTGATTCTTTGGTGAAATCACCAAATGGTGATAGCGCATTTGAAGATGCTATACACAATGAAGTGAAGGATTTGTGCGCCCGCTTCCCAATATATTAAAGGACAGAAAATTTGCATTGCCCTTTTTGTAATTGCCCTGATACAATTGTAAAGGATTCTCGCCCTGCAGATGATGGCCAGAGCATAAGGCGGCGGCGGCAGTGCCCTGAGTGTGAGGGGCGCTTTACGACTTTTGAGCGTGTTCAAATGCGTGAGCTAAGAGTTGTAAAGCGTGACGGCTCGCGGGAGCATTTTTCCCATGATAAATTGCACCGCGCAATCTCTATTGCTTTGCGCAAACGTGAAATTGGCTCGGAAAAAATAGAGGCTTTAGTCCTATC